>NZ_VUOT01000019.1:0-163707 GCF_009829295.1 Nocardia sp. CY15 | reverse complement strand
GATCGGCCACCACCACCGACCCCACACCCGTCACAAACCCGAAAACCCGATCACCAGGCACCAACCCCGACACACCCGCACCCACCTCCACCACCACACCAGCACCCTCCACACCCAACACAGCGTCGGGCTGCGGATACATGCCCAGGGCGATCAGGGCATCGCGGAAATTGAGACCGGCCGCCCGCAGGGCCACCCGGACCTCGCCGGGGGCCAGGGCCCGCAATGCCTCCGTCGTCTCGACCAGCGTCAGGTTGTCGCCGGTCAGGGTGCCCCTGCCATGGTGGGTCAGTGCCCACGCCGGAGCCCGCATCGCCACACTCGCGTTCCCGATGTCGTCGGCGGCCCGTCGCAGGCGCGGGACGTGCGCGATACCACGACGGACGGCGAACTGGGGTTCGGCGCTTGTAGTCATCGCGAGGCCGACACCGTGCCGGTAACCGGCCCAATCGTCGACGTCGACGAGGAGGATCCGGTCCGGATGCTCGCTCTGGGCGGTGCGCAGCAACCCCCACGCCGCACCCGCGGACAGATCCACCGGCTCGCCGGGATGCACCGCTACGGCCCGCCGGGTGACCACGACGATCGGGTCCTCCCGATCCAGCAGCCGCTGCACCCGCGTGGTCACCGCGGTCACCACATCACGTGCCACTCCCGGCAGAGCGCGGTCGGCGGCCTCATCGAGCCGGATCACCGTCGCCACCCGCCCCGCGATCGTCACTGTCTCGCCGTCCTCGGCTTCACCCCAGACCGCGTTGGCCGGGGCTGCATCTTCCGGCTCGGGCGACGCGACCCACTCCACCAGGTAGCCGAGTCCCTCGCTCCGCGGCCGGGAACGTCCGAGTGCCTCCACCGGGATCGGGCGCATAGTCAACGCGCCCACCTCGGCCACCGGCATGCCGGAGGTATCGGTGAGGGTCACCGCGATCCGAGGTCCTGCGCCCGTGGACCCGGACACAGCCGCGTGGACCCGCAGCGCGGTCGCTCCCGTCGCATACAACCTGACGTTCTCCCAGGAGAACGGCACCGCGACCGTCCCCTCCGGCGCGTCGGATGCGAGCCCACCAAGCAGAACCGAATGCAGCGCCGCGTCCAGCAGCGCCGGATGCAGTGCGAATTCGGCGATCCCGGCGCGGCCCGGTTCCGGCAGCGTCACTTCGGCGAAGACTTCGCCGTCACCGCGCCACAGGGCGGTCAGCCCCTGGAACACAGGGCCGTATTCGTAGCCACGCTCGGCCAGTTCCGCGTAAACACCGGCGATATCGACCGCGGCCACACCGGCCGGTGGGCGCACGGCCACGACCGAGGCCACAGCCGCATCCGTTTCGGCGGTGATCGTGGCGGCGGCGTGCCGGACCCACCGCGGTGAGTTCCCGTCCGAGATCCGGTCGGCCGGACCGCGCTCGGCGCGAGATGCGGCCTCCTCCGTTCGTGAGTACACCCACACCCGGCGGGTGCGTGACTCGTCCGGAGCGCCGGCCACCACCCGTAGCTCGACGGTCCCCGACGACGGCACCACCAGGGGCGCCTCGAGCACCAGTTCCGACAACCACATGCATTCGACCACCGCGCCGACATGCAGGACGAGTTCCACGAAGGCGGCGCCGGGAAGCAAGGCCACACCCGCGACAGCGTGATCGGACAGCCACGGATATGCCGCCCGCGACAGCCTGCCGGTGAACACCGCCTCGTCGGTGTCCGGCAACCGCACCATCGCCGCCAGCAACGGATGCGCCACCTCATCCAGGCCCGACTGCCGGATATCCGGCGCACCGCCGGGCACCAGCCAATGCCGCCTGTGCTCGAAGGCGTAACGCGGCAGATCCACCCGGGTCGCGACGGGCGCCAATACCGGCGCCGCCACGTCGATACCGGCACAATAGGCGCGCGCCAGCGCGAGCGAGAGCTGTTCCAGCCCCCCGTGTTCGCGTTTCAAGGTGCCGAGGACGGCCACACGGCCGGACCCGCCAAGGGCGTCCGCCGTCAGCTCGATCCCGACCGTCAGCACCGGGTGCGGGCTGACCTCGATGAAGGCGTTCACACCCGCGCGTTGCAGCGTTTCGACCGCCTCGGCGAACCGGACGGGCTCGCGCAGGCCGCGATACCAATAGGCGGCGTCCAGCATCGCGGTGTCGACGTAGTCCGCGGACACGGTCGAGAAGAACGGCACCGACCCGGGTACCGGCGCGACCGGAGCCAGCTCCGCCAGGACCCGATCGCGGATGGACTCCACCGCGGCCGAATGCGACGCGTAGTCCACCGGGATCCGTTTCGCCCACACGCCGTCGGTCGCGCAGGCCGCCAGGAATTCCTCCACGGCCGCCGTCTCCCCCGACACCACGGTTTGCCCCGGCCCGTTCACCGCCGCCACGGACAATCGGTCCCCGAACCGGGTCAACCGATCCGCGACCGCGTCCGCAGCCAACCCGACCGACACCATGCCGCCGGCTCCCGCCAGTTCCTCGGCCACGATCCGGGACCGGACGGCGACCACACGCGCACCGTCGGCGAGTGAAAGCCCGCCCGCGACCACGGCCGCCGCGATCTCACCCTGCGAGTGCCCCACGACCGCCGCGGGCTCCACCCCGCTCGCCCGCCACACTCGCGCCAGCGACACCAGCACCGCGAAAAGCGCGGGCTGCACCACATCCACCCGGTCCAACGATGCCGCGCCCGGCTCCCCCCGCAGCACCGAGGTCAACGACCAGTTCACGAACGGCGCCAGCGCCGCCTCGCATTCCGCGATCGAGCCGGCGAAAACCTGGTTCGCGGCGAGCAGTTCGGCGCCCATCGCAGGCCACTGGCTGCCCTGACCCGGGAACACGAACGCCACCCGCCGCGGCGCGGCCCGGCCGGTGACCACGAGATCGCTCTCGGCGGTCGCGGGTCCGGCCAAACTCGCGAGCCCGGACCGCAGATCATCGAGTTCGCGCCCGAGGACCGCGGCGCGATATTCCAGCTGCGCGCGGTGGCGCAGCAGTGTGTGCGCCACATCCGCCACGTTCACGTCGTCCCGCGCGGTCAGCCATTCGGTGAGCCGAACGGCCTGCGCTCGCAGGGCTGCCGGGGTGCGCGCGGATACGGTCCACGTCCGGACACCCCGATCACGATCACCCGGCTCGGCCGCGGGGCGGGGTCTTTCGGCCGGACCCGTCGGCGCCTCTTCCAGGATGAGGTGCGCGTTCGTCCCGCTCATCCCGAACGACGACACCCCGGCACGACGTACCCGGCCGCCGGCCGGCCAGGGCTCCGGCTCGCTCAACAGCCGCACCGAGCCCGCCGACCAGTCCACATGCGGGCTCGGCGCGGCGAGATGCAATGACTTCGGCAGGGTTTCGTGCCGCAACGCCTGCACCATCTTGATCACACCACCGACACCCGCGGCCGCGACGGCGTGACCGATATTGGATTTCACCGATCCGATGCGCAGCGGTTCCGCCCGCTCGGCGCCGTATGCGGCGATGAGCGCCTGCGCTTCGATCGGATCGCCCAGGGCGGTACCGGTGCCGTGCGCCTCGACCGCGTCCACATCCGTCGGCGTCAACCCCGCGTCGGCCAGCGCCGCCGCGATCACCCGTTCCTGCGACGGACCGTTCGGCGCGGTCAGGCCGTTGCTCGCACCGTCCTGGTTGATCGCGCTACCGCGCACGACCGCCAGTACCGGGTGCCCGAGGCGACGGGCGTCTGCGAGGCGTTCGACGACGAGCACGCCGACACCCTCGGACCAGGTCACGCCGTCGGCCGCGGCGGAGAACGGCTTGCACCGCGCATCCGCGGCCAAGCCCCGCTGGCGCGCGAAGTCGACGTACAGCGCCGGACTCGCCGAGATACTGACCCCACCGGCCAGCGCCAGGGAGGTCTCGCCCTGACGGAGTGCCTGACAGGCCAGATGGATGGCTACCAGCGAGGAGGAGCAGGCGGTATCGACCGTGACCGCCGGACCTTCCAGCCCGAAGGCGTAGGCCACGCGGCCGGAGATCACGCTGTGCGACGTCCCCGTCAGCCGGAAACCTTCGTACTCCCCCGTCACGCCCTCCGCGTAGCCCGAGGCGCAGGCGCCGACGTACACGCCGGTGTCCGTACCGCGTAGCGCGGCAGGGTCGAGGCCCGCGTCCTCCAGCGCCTCCCAGGCGACCTCCAGCATCAGCCGTTGCTGCGGATCCATCGCCGCCGCCTCACGCGGCCCGATCCCGAAGAACCCGGCGTCGAAATCCGCCGCGGCGGCCAGGAATCCGCCTTCCCGGATATAGACCGTGCCAGGCTCATCCGGATCGGGATGCAACAGCCGCTCCAGATCCCACCCCCGGTCCTCGGGAAACGGCGTGATCACGTCGCTTCCGGACGCGACGAGACGCCACATGTCCTCGGCCGACCCGACACCGCCGGGGAAACGGCAGCCGATCCCGACGATGGCGATCGGCTCGTCGGATCGAGCACGGCGCACGGTGCGCGGCCCGGCGAGATCCACCCCTTCGAGCCGGGCGCGCACCAGCCGCGCCACCGCGGTGGGCGTCGGGTAGTCGAACATCAGCGTCGCGGGCAGGGCCAGCCCGGTGGCAGTGACCAGCCGGTCGCGCAACTGAACTCCGCTCAGCGAGTCGAATCCGAACGCCGTGAACGGCAGATCGGCGGGAACGGCCTCGGCCGACTCGTAACCGAGTACCGCCGCGGCCTGCTCGGCGACGACTTTCAACACCAGCGCGTCGCGCTCCGGCTCCGGGACGGCGAACAGCCGCGGCGCCAGCGGCCCCTCCACCGCGGCACGCCTGCGGCGGGCGGGAACAACGGGCGCAGCCGCGGCCGCCGCCGACTGCGGCTCGTCCACCATCCGATCGACACTGCGAAGCCGCAGCGACCCGATCATGAGCACCGGGTCGCCGTCCGGGGACATTGCCGTCACGCGCATGGTGTCGTCACCGAGACGCTCGATCCGCACCCGTGCGGCGGCGACCCCGTTGCGGTACAGCCGAACGCCGCTGAACGACAACGGCATCGCGGTCCGGGTGGGCGAGTCGTCGGCCAGTAGATCCGTCGCGGCGTGCGCCATGGCGTCGAGCAGCGCGGGATGGATACCGAACCGGCCCTGATCGCCCACCGCCTCATCGAGCGACACCTCGGCGAACACTTCGCCGCCTCGCAGCCACGACGCCGTGACTCCCTGGAACGCCACGCCGTAGCCGAGCCCACGACCAGCCAGCCGGTCGTATAGTTCTTCGGCGGCCAACGGCTCGGCTCCGATGGGGGGCCACTCGACGCCCGGCGGGACGGGGAGCTCATCGCGGTCTCCGGCAAGCATCCCTTGCGCGCACCGCGACCATTCCACAGCGGCGTGGTCGTCCTCGGTGGCCGGGCGGGCGTGGACGGTGAACGCCCGCCGCCCGCTCTCGCCGGCCGCCGCCACGCGCAACTGGATCGCCCACGGCAGGTTAGCGGGCAGCGGCGTCTCGACCCGCAGTTCCTCGACCTCCGCGGCGCCCACCCAGACGCCCACGCTCAACGCGGCCTCGAGCCATACCGCCGCGGGGACCGCGGGCGCCCCGAAGACGACATGATCCGCCAGCCAGCGGTGTGTGTCGGGGGCCAGCAGCCCGGTGAACAGCCATTCGTCGCGCTCCGCCACCGCCACGGCGGCGCCCAGAATCGGATGGGCGGGCGCGATCAGCCCGGCGCGGCGCATATCCGCCGCACCCGCGCCGGAGCCGGCCTCCGGCGTCCAGCAACGGCGGCGCTGAAACGCGTAGACCGGCAGGTCCACTCGCGCGGCGGGCGGGGCCAACTCCGCCGCCAGCGCGTCGATACCCGCACAGTAGGCCCGGGCCCATGCCGCGGCGAACTCCTCGGGTCCACCGTGACCACGCCGCAGGGTCCCGCACACCGCCACCCGATCGGCCGCGCCCAGTGCCGCAGCCACCAGTTCGATCGCCGAGGCGACCACCGGATGCGGACTCGTCTCCACGAACGCGGTCATCTCCGCGCTCAGCAACGCCTCGATCGCCTCGGCGAAGCGCACCTGCTCGCGCAACCCGCGATACCAGTACGCCGCGTCCAGCCCGGCCGTGTCCACGAACTCGGCCGTCACCGTCGAGAGAAACGGAATATCGCCGGTTTTCGGCCGGATCGGAGCCAGATCGGCCAGCACCCGGCCGCGAATCCGTTCCACCGCCGCCGAGTGCGACGCATAGTCCACCGGAATACGTTTCGCCCAGATCCCCTCGGCCGCGCAATCGGCGAGGAATTGCTCGATCGCGTCGGCCGCCCCGGACACCACGGTCTGGCCGGGGGCATTCACCGCCGCCACCGACAACCGGCCACCGAAGGCCGCCAGCCGGTCCGCGACCGCGTCGCCAGGCAAGCCGACCGACGCCATACCGCCCGATCCCGCCAGCAGTTCCGCGACCGCGCGTGACCGCAAGGCCACCACGCGCGCCCCGTCCTCGAGCGACAATCCACCGGCCACCACCGCGGCGGCGATCTCGCCCTGGGAATGCCCCACCACGGCGGACGGTCGCACCCCGGCGGCCTGCCACCGCCGTGCCAGCGATACCAGCATCGCGAACAGGACCGGCTGCACCACATCCACGCGATCCAACGAGGCGGCGCCCGGTGTCCCCCGCAGCACCTCGGTCAACGACCAGTCCACGAACGGCGCCAGCGCCGCCTCGCAGTCCGCGATCGATGCCGCGAAGACCTCGTCCGACACCAGCAGTTCCGCGCCCATTCCCACCCATTGGCTGCCCTGGCCCGGGAACACGAACACCACCCGGCGCGCGGCGGCCCGGCCGGACATCACAGTTGGATCGCCGAGCGCCGGCGCCGGTTCGGTCAGGGCGGCGAGCCCTGCGCTCATCCGATCGGCGCCGGACCCCACGACCGCTGCCCGCCACTCCAACGGAGTCCGGGTATGGGCGAGCGAGTACGCCACCTCGGCGACACCGGCTTGCGGGCCGTCCGCCAGCCACTCGCGCAAACGAACAGCCTGCTCCCGCAAGGCTTCTCGGCTCCGAGCCGACAGAACCCACACTGCGGGCCGTGGCTCGCCGCTGGTGCCGGCCACCTCGACGGCAGCCGTGGCAGGCGCCTGCTCGAGGATTACGTGCGCGTTCGTTCCGCCCATGCCGAACGACGAGACACCGGCCCGGCGAGGCACATCGTCTGCCCATGGCTGCGTGCTGGTCTGCACCCGGAGCCTCAGGTCTTCCAGCGGGATCCGGGGATTGGGATTGCGGAAGTTCAAGCTGGGCGCCAGCTGTCCGTGCCGCAGGCACAGTGCGGTCTTGATCAAACCCGCGATTCCCGCGGCGCCTTCCAGATGCCCGATATTGGTTTTGACCGACCCCACGGCGAGCGGCTCACCCGCCGGACGGCCCGCCCCGTATGTTTCGCCCAGAGCTGCCGCCTCCACCGGGTCGCCCGCGGGCGTACCGGTGCCGTGCAGCTCCACGTACTGCACCGATGAGCCGTCGATCCGGGCCGCCGTCAGAGCGGCCCGGATGACGGCGGCCTGGGTAGCGGCGCTGGGTGCGCTCAACACCTGCCGCTCGTTGCCGTTGTTGACGGCGCTGCCGCGGATCACGGCGTAGATCCGGTGTCCCGCCGCGATCGCACGCGCCACCGGCTCGAGCACGATCATGCCGCCGCCTTCGCCGCGTACGGTGCCGTCGGCCCGGTCATCGAAGGTGTGGCATTTCCCCGTCGCCGAATGCGCGCCGAACTGTTCGTACCGTTCACCACTCAACGGAGACAGGATGAGATTCAACCCGCCTGCCACGGCCACATCGCAATCACCGGCGCGGACCGACTCGCAGGCCAGGTGCACCGCGACCAAGGACGAGGACTGCCCGCTGTCGACGACCAAGCTCGGTCCGGTGAACCCGTAGTAATTCGAGATTCGGTTAGCGGTAACTCCTCGACCGACCGCCCACAGCGAATGCCGACCGATGCTGGATTTTCCTCGTGACGCGACAATTTCGGCGAAATCGGTGCCGGTGCAACCCAAGAACACGCCTGCTCGCGTCCCCGCGCGGTCGCCGAATCCGGCGTCTTCCAACGCTTCCCAGCTCAGTTCGAGGCCGAGTAGCTGTTGGGGATCGAGCGAATGCGCTTCGTTCGGCGGCACGCCGAAGAAGTCGGCGTCGAATTCTGTTGCCGAATCGAGGAATCCCGCCGTCTCATCGATTCCGGGGCGGTCGGCGGGAGCCGATCCGACGGCATCGCGGCCCTCGCGCAGCAATCGCCAGAAGTGCTCGAGGTCGGAAGCTCCTGGCATCCTGCACGACATTCCGACAATGGCGATATCACTCGCTGGTTCAACCATGGGAATTCCTCTATCTCGCTTCTTCGATGCCAGGCGTCACGATCGTGCTCGACTCGGCGTCGCCGAGTTCGGCGAGCCAGTGCCGTATCTCGTCCGCCGCCGCGGACGACGCCGCTCCGATGATCGAGAAAT
This sequence comes from Nocardia sp. CY15, assembly GCF_009829295.1. NCBI lineage: Bacteria > Bacillati > Actinomycetota > Actinomycetes > Mycobacteriales > Nocardiaceae > Nocardia > Nocardia sp. CY15. The sequence continues at coordinate 155,261 of NZ_VUOT01000019.1, read as the reverse complement.
GGTCCGCCTCGATTTCGACCGTCTTGCCGGCGTGCAGCCACGCGGGCGCCAGTTCGGCGATATCATCCAGCCCGGGCAGCGGTGTCGATGCCCGCAGATCGAACGTCGGCGCGGTGATCGACACGGGTTGCCGTTCGTCGAATATCTGCGCGTACTTCGCCATGGCGACCAAGCCATGATCACCGATCTCGGTGACCTCGTGGTCTAGGTCGAGCACGGAGCCGACCGCACTCGCGAGGACCCGATGGTTGTGCTCAGCATCGTCGGGCGAATAGGAGTCGAGCAAGATCACCCCCGCAGGCCCGCGCCCGCTCCGCTCGAGGCGATGTGCCAGCGCCTGCGCGATCACACCGCCCGCCGAATAGCCGACGAGAACGATCGGCTGCCGGTCGCCGACCTCTGCCACGGCCATCGCCAGACAGTCCAGCAACGCATCCCATGAGCCGGGCAGCGGTTCCCCAGGCTGGGTCCCGGGAAGGCGCAGCGCGGCAATCGTGCGGTCGGCACCGAGCTCGCGCGCCAGCCGACCGAACTGATGCGGTCCGGTACCGACCACGAACGACGGCACGCAGATCAGCGCGGGCCGGGATGTGCCCCTGCTCAATGGGATGAGAGTCGGCCGCACGAGCACCTCATCGGCGGTCGCGAACGTGTCGGCGAGCTTGGCGCTCTCCAGTAGCAGCGGTATCGCGGCGCCGACTCGACCGCGCCGGTGCGCTGCCAGAACCAGATCGGTGAGCGCACCCCGGATCCCGGAATCCATACGCGGCACGGTGTGTGTGCCCACCGTGGTGTGCATGGTTTCGGCTATCCGGGCGGAAAGATAGTCGGCCAGTGCCCGAGCGGTGGGGTGATCGAAGACAACGGCGGAAGGCAGCGACAAACCGGTGGACTTGGCGAGCCGGTTTCGGAACTCGACTCCCGCCAGCGAATCGAAACCCAACTCGGTGAACGGAGCCCCTGGATCGATCGCCTCGGCGGAGGCGTGCCCCAATACCGCGGCTGCCTGCTCACGCACCACCGCCAGCGCGACCTCATCGCGCTCGCCGACCGACGCCGACGCCAGCCGCCTCACCAGCGACCCGCTGTCCCCACGCGCGGGCTCCGGCACCGACACCAGCGAACTGAGCACCGTAGGCAGCACACCCATCTCCGCTTGCTCCGCCAATCCCGCCGCATCGAATTCGGCACCGACCACCAGGGCTGAGTCCGCGACCATTGCCGCGTCGAACATCGACAGCCCGGTCGCCTTGCCGAGCGGGCGAACGCCCAACCGCCGCAATCGCATCAATCCGGCCGCACCCAGGTCTCCGGTCATCCCGCTGCTCGCGTTCCACGGGCCCCAGGCCACCGACACACCCGGCATGCCCGCCGCCCGCCGGAGTTCAACCAGCGCGTCGGCGAACGCATTCGCCGCAGCGTAATTGCCTTGTCCCGGCGAACCGGTCACCCCGGCGACCGACGTGAACACTACGAACGCGGAGAGATCTGAATCGCCGGTCAATTCGTGCAACAACCACGCCCCGTCCGCTTTCGGACGGAACACCCGATCCACTTGCCCAGCGGTCAAGGTCTCGACGGTGCCGTCATCCACTACGCCCGCCGCATGGACGATTCCGGACAACGGGAATTCCGACGGGATTTCCGCCAGTACCGCCTCGAGGCCATCCCGATCCGCCACATCGCACGCCGCCACGTCGATCACAGCGTCAAGCGCCGACAGCTCCGCGACCAACTCTGCTACGCCCTCGGCGTCGCGGCCCCGCCGCGATACCAGCAACATCCGGCGCACTCCGTGTTCTGTCACCAAATGCCGCGCCACGAGCGCACCCAACCCGCCGGTGCCCCCGGTCACCATCACCGTCCCCGCCCCGAACGACATGCCGGCCGGAACCGGCTGTGTCGAGGCGCGACCGCTCGTATCGCTGAGTGCTGACCGCCGGCGCAACCGCGGCGCCAGCAAGCGAGCATTTCGTACCGCCACTTGGGGCTCTCTGGTGGCCATGACCGCCGACACCATCCCGGCGTCGATCTCGCTGTCGCGATCGAGGAGCACGATTCGGCCAGGGTGCTCCGCTTGCGCGCTGCGCAGCAACCCCGCCGCCGCCGCGGAGACCAGATCGGGCGACTCCCCTGACAGGCCTGACGCGTTCCGCGTCACCACGATCAGCCGTGTCTCGGCGAGCCGCGATTCCGACAGCCACGACCGCAGCAGCTCCAGGGTCTCTTGCACGATCCGCCGACTTGCCTGTGCGAGATTCCCGACGCCCGATTCGTCGCCGTCGATCACCCAGACGACTGATCCAGCACGGTCATCGGCAGCCGCCAGTTCGCGCACGCCGGCGAACCGATGATCGATCCCCGTCACGCTCCCGGCGCCGAGCACCGCCATCGATTCCACCGGCCCGGCAGGCCCTGGGGTCACCGGCACCCACTCGATGCCATACAGCGACGACGAATCACCACCCGGACGAATACGGTCCACTGTGCGCCGCTCGACGGGATGCACCACCACGGAGTCCGCGCTCACCACCAGTTCGCCGAACTCATCTACCACATCCATCCGAATCCGATGGCTGCCGAGCAGCGCGGCGCGAAGTCGGACCGGCCGAGAACCTGCCCGCGACAACCGCACACCGCTGAACGACACCGGCAACGGAACCCGGCCCGCGTGGACGTCCTCCATGATGAAGTCGACCCCAGGATGCAGGCACGCGTCGAACAACGCCGGATGGATCCCGAACCCTGTCGCCTGCCCAGCCGTCGCCTCGTCCAACGACACCTCGGCGAACATCTCCTCCCCTCGCCGCCACACCGTGCGCACACCACGGAACGCCGGACCGTATTCCATTCCCAAACTGGCGATCCGTCGATACAGAGCCTGCACATCGAGTTCCTCCGCACCCGCGGGCGGCCATACCGGCTCATCCCATTTCGACGCGGTGCCCGCTGTCGAGAGGGGAGCCAGCACACCGCGAGCGTGCGGTACCCACGCGTCGGCACCCTCGATTCGCTCGGCCCCGGAATAGATCGTGAAGCGTCGTCGCCCATCCGGGTCGGCCCCCCCGACGCCGACCTGCAGATCGACAGCGCGGTCCCCGATGCCCAGCGGAATGTCCAGCAGCAGTTCCTCGACGATTTCCACACCCAGCCGCGCACCAATCACCGATGCCAACTCCAGATATGTCGTCGCTGGCACCACCACGGTCCCGAACACGACATGATCGGCGATCCACCGATGACGGGCGTCCGACAGCTTTCCGGTGAACAGCCACTCGTCCTTGCCTGCCACCGGCACCGCATCGATCAGGATCGGATGCTCGACATTGCCCACCGCAATCGAACGGGGCGTGTCCAGCCAATAACGCTGACGCTGGAAGGCGTAGGACGGCAACGGAACTCGAGCAACAGAGCTGCCCGCGAACAACGACGCCCAGTCCACATCCATCCCGGCCATGTGAAGCTGAGCCAGAAACGTCACGAACCAGGCCGCCTCGTCGAACCCGCGCCGACCCGCCGGTGACACCAGCCATCCGGCCGTGCCATCGCCGTCGTCGCTCAGGCATTGGTGGGTCATGGCCGTCAGCACAGCGTCGGGTCCTACTTCGAGGATTCGGCGAACACCCAGGTCGGCGAGCGACCGGATTGCGGGTGCGAACCGCACCGCGGCACGAACCTGTCCGACCCAGTACGCGGAATCGGTGTACGCGTCGCCCACGGCGCCGGTCGTATTCGACACGATCGGCAGCAGCGGCTCCCGGTAGGTCATCTTGTCGGCGACCGCGCTGAACTCGGCCAGCATCGGGTCCATGCGCGCGGAATGAAACGCATGGCTCGTCCGCAACCGCGACGTCTTGACTCCCTCGTCGGACAACCGCCACTGTGCCTCCGCTACGGCGTCCGCGTCACCGGACAACACCACCGAGGACGGACCGTTCACGGCCGCCACCGACAACCGATCCCCATATGCCGCCGCGATCTCGACGGCGCGCTGCTCGGTTACGGCTGCTGCGAGCATTGCGCCGCCCTCCGGCAACGCCCCCATCAACCGACCCCGCGCCGCCACCAACACACACGCATCCGCAAGCGACCACACCCCCGCCACATACGCCGCCACCAGCTCACCGATCGAATGCCCAACCAACACATCCGGAGCGATCCCGAACGACTCCACCAACCGGAACAACGCCACCTCGAACGCGAACAACGCCGGCTGCGTGAACTCCGTCCGATCCAACACCCCCACCGGATCAGCGAACATCACTTCCCGCAGCGACCTGCCCAACAGCGGATCGAACTCCGCACACACCTCATCCAATGCCGCCGCGAAAACCGGAAATGCCCGATAGAGTCCCGCCCCCATCCCCACCCGCTGTGCACCCTGACCCGTGAAAAGAAACGCTGTTCGACCTTTGACCGGCACACCGGACACCACCGACGACGACACCGACCCTGACGCCAGATCCGCCAACCCGGCCAGCAACTGCTCCCGATCGCGGCCGACCACCGCGCCACGCCAGTCCAACTGCGCACGTGTGCCGACCAACGAACGCGCGACGGCGCGCGCATCAGCATCAGGACGCTCGATCAGCCAGGTCCGCAACCGAGCCGCCTGGGCCCGCAAGGCTGCCTCGGATTTCGCCGACACCAGCCAGGCCACCGGATCATCAGCCGCGGGCGCGGGGGCCTCTGGCGACGACTCTTCCTGCCGCGCGAGCGTCGGCGCTTCCTCCAAGATCACGTGCGCATTGGTGCCACTGATCCCGAACGACGACACCCCCGCCCGGCGCACCCGCTTCCCCGCAGGCCAGGGTTCCGCCGCGGTCAGCACCCGCACCGACCCCGCCGACCAATCCACATGTGGCGAGAGCGCATCCACATGCAACGTCTTCGGCAACATCTCATGCCGCAACGCCTGCACGACCTTGATCACGCCCCCGACACCCGAAGCCGCGACCGTGTGCCCGATGTTCGACTTCAACGACCCGATCCTCAGCGGCTCCGCACGCCCTTGCCCGTACGCGGAGATCAATGCCTGCGCCTCGATCGGATCACCCAGCGGCGTGCCTGTGCCGTGCGCCTCCACCGCGTCCACATCAGTCGGATCCAGCCCAGCCGCCGCCAGTGCCGCCGCGATCACACGCTCCTGCGACGGACCGTTCGGCGCGGTCAAACCGTTGCTGGCACCGTCCTGATTCACCGCCGAACCTCGAACAACAGCCAGCACATCATGATTCAACCGCCGCGCATCCGACAACCGCTCCAACACCAGCACACCCACACCCTCGGCCCACCCCACACCGTCCGCCGAGGCCGCGAACGCTTTGCACCGCCCATCGGGCGACAAACCCCTCTGGCGCGCAAAGTCCACGTACAGCTCCGGGCTACCCGAGATCGAGACACCGGCTGCCAGCGCAAGCGACGTCTCACCCTGGCGTAGCGCCTGGGCCGCCAGATGCAGCGCCACCAGTGAGGACGAGCATGCGGTGTCCACCGTCATCGCCGGTCCCTGCAAGCCGAACACGTAGGCGACACGGCCGGAGATCACGCTGTCCGAATTGCCGGTCATCCGAAAACCTTCGTGTTCGCCGACCACCCGCTCGACATACCCGGACGGAGTCGCACCGACGAACACACCGGTATCGCCGCCGCGCAGCGATACCGGATCGATACCCGCGTCTTCCAAGGCCTCCCATGCGGCCTCCAGCATCAGCCGCTGCTGCGGATCCATTGCCCTCGCCTCGCGGGGGCTGATGCCGAAGAAACCGGCGTCGAAAGCGCCCGCGTCGGTCAAGAATCCGCCTTCCCGGACGTACGTGGTTCCGGGCTTGTCCGGGTCCGGGTGGAACAGCCGCTCGAGGTCCCAGCCCCGGTCCGAGGGGAATGGTGTGATCGCATCCCTGCCGGACGCCACCAAATCCCACAGCTGGTCCGCGGATCCGACGCCGCCGGGATAACGACAGCTCATCCCGACGATGGCGATCGGCTCGTCGGTCCGTACTCGGCGCACGATCTTCGTCGTGCGTCGTTCGGCGCCGGGCGAGTTCCCGAGCTTGGAGACAATGAACGTCGCCACGGCCTTGGCAGTTGGATAGTCGAAGACAAGGGTGGACGGCAGTTGCAATCCCGTGGCCTTCGCGAGCCGATTACGGAACTCGACACCGGCCAACGAGTCGAAACCCAGTTCCGTGAACGGAATCTCCGCACTGATCATGTCCCCCGACTCGTGTCCGAGGCTGGCGGCGACGTGATTCCGAACAACGCCGAGCACGACGTCCGCGCGGTCGGAGTCGGGTGTGACAGCCAGCCGCTGCGCCAACGACGTCACGCTTGCGGACCGTTGCGGCACGGTGACCAGGGAGCTGAGCGTTCTGGGCAGTGCTCCGGAGGCCGCCTGTACGGTGAGTGCCGCCGTGTCGAAACGCACGCCCACAATCGTCGAGAGACCGGCGGACACGGCGGTTTCGAGCAGCGACATCCCGTAGGAGTCGTCGAGGGGGATCAGACCTTCCCGTCGAATTCGCGCGAAGTCCGCCTCCGTGAGGGTGCTCGTCATACCGCTGGTACCGCGCCAGGGCCCCCACGCAACGGAGGTCGCGGGCAGACCGATGCGGTGCCGATGCTGGGCCAGGGCGTCGAGGAATGTGTTCGCCGCCGCGTAGTTGGCCTGGCCCGGGCTCCCGATCGTGCCCGCGATCGAGGAGTAGAGCACGAACATCGACAGATCGAGATCCTTCGTGGCCTCGTGCAGATTCCATGCCGCGTCGACCTTGGGCCGCAACACTGTCGCCAACTGCCGCGGGGTCAGGTCGGCGAGCAGACCGTCGGCCAGTACGCCCGCTGCGTGGACAACGCCGGTCAGCGGATACTCCGCCGGGATCGCCGACAGCAGCCCGTCGAGCGCCACCCGGTCGGCCACGTCGCAGACGACTACGTCCACCTGTGCGCCGAGCGCGGTCAGTTCGGCCGCGAGATCGGCGATACCTGGCGCGGTCAGGCCGCGCCTACCTGCCAGCAGCAGCCTCCGCACGCCGTGCTCGACGACAAGATGCCGAGCCGCCACCGCCCCAAGCCCGCCGGTGCCGCCGGTGATCAACACCGTGCCATCGGACCGGACCCACGACGCGATGGTGGGTTCGTTTTTGCCGGTGTCTCGACCGCGACGGCTCAACCGCGGCGCATACGGCACGCCACCGCGCAGTGCCACCTGAGATTCGTCCGTGATGCCCAGAGCCGCGACGACGCCGTCGCGGTAGTCGTCCCAGAGGTCCACGTCGACGATCGTGATCCGGCCAGGGTTCTCGTTCTGGCCGCTCCGCAGCAGACCCCACACTGCCGCGCCGGCAAGATCCACCGGTTCACCGGCGTTGACAGCGACCGCATGCCTGGTCACCACGACGACCGATTCGTGCCGTGCCAGGAGTTCGGTCACCCGCGCCGCCGCATCGACAAGCCGGTCGTGAACCGAACCCGGCACGTCCGCATCCGCAGGAATGCCCTCGAGTCGGATGACGGCAAGCGACCTACCGCCGACCGTCACTGTCTCGCACTCGTCGGTGCTCACCCATTGCTCATCCGCTGTTCGATCGCCCGTGCCGAAATCACCGCGCTTCGGCACGGGCAACGAGACCCAGCGGAGTTGGTAGATCTCGCGGCCCGCGACGGCAGCACCAGAAGCGCCCAGCGTCCCGATCGGGATCGGACGCATGGTCAATGCCGAGACGTGACAGACCGGCACGCCGCCGGAGTCGGTGAGCGTCGCCGTGATCCGCTGATTGTCGTCTCCGGGAGAGCTCGACTCGGCCGCGGCCAACCGGACCCGCACCGACCTGGCTCCGACGGCGTGCATATCCACGTTCTCCCACGAATAGGGCACACGGATCTCGCCCGCACCGGGCGGCTCGATCAATCCGGATACGGCTACCGCATGCAGTGCCGCATCCAACAGCGCCGGGTGTATCCCGAACCGGTCCGACAAGTGCTCCAGCTCCGGTAGATTCGCCTCCGCGAACACCTCGTCGCCACGCCGCCACAGCGCGGTCAATCCTTGGAACCACGGCCCGTGCGCGTAGCCGCGTGCGGCCAGATCCGTGTAGATATCGCCGATATCCACCGGCAGGGCTCCGACCGGTGGCCAACTCTCCGTCATCACCGCCTGTCCGATCTCGGACGACGGTGATTGCGCGACAAGAGTTCCCGTCGCATGGCGAACCCACTCCGCCTGCCCCGGCCCGCTGTCACGTTGCGGGCGCGAATACACCGACACAACCCGTGCGCCCGCATCATCGTGCCCGGTCGCCATCACCCGCAGCTCGACCGCGCCGTCCGGCGGCACGGCCAGTGGCGCAGTCACCACCAGATCGGCCAGTCGCGGACTATCGGTCATCGCCCCGACGTGCAGCGCCAACTCGACGAACGCCGTACCGGGCAGCAGCACCGTCCCGCCGATCACGTGATCGGCCACCCACGGCTGACTCGACAACGACAACCGGCCCGTCAGCACGACCCCCGCGGAGTCCGGCAGCCAGACGGCCGCACTCAACAGCGGATGCTCCACGACATCCAGGCCCGAGGCCCGGACATCTCCCGCGCCTACGGCATCCAGCCAAAAACGTTGACGCTGAAAGGCATACGTTGGCAACGAGACCCGCATCGCATCCCGGCCTGCGAACAACGGCGCCCAGTCCACGTCTATCCCCGCGTTGTGTGCGTGCGCCAGGAATGCCAGGAAGTGCGTCACCTCATCGATACCGCGCCGGCTCGCCGCCGCCACGACGGACCGGGACCCGACCTCCTCGGGCAGGCACTGCCGGGTCATCGCTGTCAGCACCGCATCGGGGCCGACCTCGAAGAACTTTCGGACACCCAGGTCCACCAGCGTGTCGACCCCCGGCGCGTAGCGGACGGTGTCGCGGACGTGACCGGCCCAGTACAGGGAGTCGGCGAGCGCCTCGCCTCCGACGACACCGAACACGTTCGACACCACCGGCAACAGCGGGCTCCCGTACTCCAGGCCGGCGGCCATCGCCTCGAATTCCGGCAGCATCGGTTCCATCAATGCCGAGTGGAACGCGTGGCTGACCCGCAGCCGCGACGTCTTGATCCCCTCCCCGGCCAGCGCTGTTTCCAGCTCGGCGACGGCCGCTTCGGTACCGGAGATCACGATCGCCGCGGGCCCGTTCACCGCCGCGATAGACAGTCGGCCGCGATGTCCGGCGATGGCGGCGGCGGCCCGCTCCTCGGAGATCGCGGCGGCCAGCATGGCGCCCCCGGCCGGCAACGCGCCCATCAGCCTGCCGCGCGCGGCCACCACAGCGCACGCGTGGGCGGCCGACCACATCCCCGCCACATACGCGGCGACCAGTTCCCCGATCGAGTGCCCGATGAGCACATCCGGGGTGATCCCGAAGGACTCGATCAGCCGCACCATCGCCCCCTCGTAGGCGAACAACGCGGGCTGGGTGTACTCCGTGCGGTGCAGGAGATCCACGCCCGCGGCACCGAAGACGATGTCCTTCAGCGATATTCCGGGCGCCGGGAATTCCAGCAGGCCGTCGAACTCGGCGCACAGTTCGTCGAACGCCGACGCGAAGACCGGGAACGCCGCGTACAGCCCGGCGCCCATACCGACCCGCTGCGCCCCCTGCCCGGTGAACAAGAACGCGATCCTCCCGCCGACGGGGCGGCCCTCGGCCACTCCCGGCGACGCCGCACCGATCGCCAGATCCGCCAGCCCGGCCAGCATCGCCTCGCGGTCACCCGCGACCACCGCCGCGCGCCGATCGAATCGGGCCCGCGTCGTCAGTAGCGAATGGGCCACGTCCACCGGGTCGGCGTCGGGCCGGGCCTCGATCCACTCGTGCAATCGAGCCGCTTGTGCTCGCAGCCCCGTCTCGGTTTTCGCCGAAATCAGCAGTGGAATCCCCGGCGCGGCGGGCGGCGTGCCGACCGATTTCCGCGCCGACGCGCTCTGCGGGGCCGAAGGCGCTTCCTCCACGATGACATGGGCATTCGTGCCACTGATCCCGAACGCGGACACACCGGCCCGACGCACTCGCTCGACCGAGCCCGACCAGGGCCGCTGTTCGGTCAGCAACCGCACTGCCCCCGCCGACCAGTCCACGTGCGGCGATGGAGCGTCCACATGCAACGTCTTCGGCAGCATCTCGTGCCGCAACGCCTGCACCATCTTGATCACGCCACCGATGCCGGCGGCGGCCTGGGCATGCCCGATATTCGACTTCAACGACCCCACCCACAGCGGCTCGGTACGGCCCTGCCCGTAGGCGGCCATCAGCGCCTGCGCTTCGATCGGGTCACCCAGCGGTGTGCCCGTGCCGTGGGCCTCCACGGCGTCCACGTCCTCGGGAGCCAGCCCGGCGCCGGCCAGCGCCGCCGCGATCACCCGTTCCTGCGACGGACCGTTCGGGGCGGTGAGACCGTTCGACGCCCCGTCTTGATTCACCGCCGAACCCCGGATGACCGCGAGCACGTCGTGACCCAGCCGGCGCGCGTCCGACAGCCGCTCCAGCACCAGCACACCCACGCCTTCGGCCCAGCCGACACCATCGGCGGAAGCCGAGAAGGCCTTGCACCGTCCGTCCCGCGAAAGCCCACGCTGCCGCGAGAACTCGACGAACATGAACGGTGTCGACATCACCTGGGCGCCACTGGCCAGCACCAGCGAACTCTCCCCTTGGCGCAGCGCCTGACAAGCCAGATGGATAGCCACCAGCGAGGAGGAGCAGGCGGTGTCGACCGTGACGGCTGGGCCCTCGAATCCGAATGTGTAGGCCACGCGACCGGACAGCACGCTACTCGTCGACCCGGTACCGATATAGCCTTCGGTCACCGGACCCGCGGCCTTGGCGATCTCCTCGTAGTCCTGATACGAGACCCCGGTGAACACGCCGGTGTCACTGCCCCGCAGTGACGACGGATCGATACCGGCGTGCTCCAGGGCTTCCCACGAAGCCTCCAGCAGCAACCGTTGCTGTGGATCCATCGCGGCCGCCTCGCGCGGACCGATCCCGAAGAAGCCCGCGTCGAAATCCGCCATGCCGGAGAGGAACCCACCTCGGTCCAGATAGGAGGTTCCCGGGTGGTCGGGGTCGGGATCGAACAGCCGCTCGAGATCCCAGCCGCGATCGGCGGGGAACTCGCCGATCGCGTCCGCGCCGGAAGCCACCAGCTCCCACAGGCCATCCGGCGAGGCGATACCGCCCGGATACCGGCAGCTCATCCCGACGATCGCGATCGGCTCATCGGTCCGGATCCGGCGCGCCATCCGCGCGGGCCGCCCCGCCTCGGTCTCCGTCGCCTCGCCCACCCGCGAGTGCACGAATGCCGCCACCGCCGCGGCGGTCGGGTGATCGAAGACCAGCGTCGAGGGCAGTTGTAGGCCGGTGGCCGCGGCCAGCCGGTTGCGGAACTCGACCCCCGCCAGAGAGTCGAACCCGATCTCGCTGAACGGCGCGGTGGGGTCGATGGCATCGCCGGAGATGTGCCCGAGCACGCCTGCGACCTGCTCGCGTACGACGTCCAGCACAATTGCCGCGCGCTCCGGCGCCGGGGCCGCGGCCAGCCGGCGCGCCAACGTCGCGCCCGTGTCGGCCACCCGCCGCACCGGCACCGGGACGATCGAGTGCAGTATTCGCGGCAGGGCGCCTTCGCGCGCTTGGACTGCCAGGGCCTCGGTGTCGAACTCGGTCGCGACGACGACGGGCACCGGCGCGGCAACCGCGCGATCGAACAACTCCAAACCATCGGCCGTCTCCAGCGGCCGCACGCCCAGCCGGCCCATCCGTGCCAGCGCAGCGTCCTCCAGGCCGCTGGTCATGCCGCTGCTCTGGTTCCACGATCCCCACGCGATCGATACCGCGGGCAGGCCCGACGCCCGGCGCTCGGACGCAAGCGCGTCCAGAAACGCGTTCGCCGCGGCGTAGTTGCCTTGGCCGGGCGCGCCAACCACACCGGCGACGGACGAGAACAGGACGAAGGCGGAGAGTTCCCGATCACAGGTCAGCTCGTGTAGATGCCATGCGGCGTCCGCCTTCGACGCCAGCACCCGGTCGAGCCGGTCGGCGGACATGTTCTCGATGGTGGCGTCGTCCAGAACGCCCGCGGAATGGATCACCGCACTCGGCGCGAAGTCGCCGGGCAGTTCGGCGAGCAGCGCCTCCAGCGCGGCACGGTCGCTGACATCGCAGGCCGCCACCCGCACCTGCGCGCCCGCATCAGTGAGTTCGCTGACCAGCGCGGCCACCCCGTCTGCGCGGTCACCCCGGCGTGACACCAGCACCAGGCGTCGCACACCGTGCGCCGCGACGACGTGGCGGGCGACCTCGGCCCCCAGACCGCTTGTGCCACCGGTGATCAGAACCGCGCCTGCTCCGAACACCTCGGCCTCGACCGTCACCGCCGCGTGCTGTCTGCGCAGCCGCGGGACCCGCAGCGCACCGCCGCGCCAGGCCAGCCGCGGCTCGTCCGAGCCCGCCGCCGCTGTGATGGCCTCGATCGTCGGATCCTGCCCCGTGGCAGCGTCGAGCAGCACGAACCGGCCCGGATATTCGGCCTGGGCACTGCGGACCAGCCCGCCCACCGCGGCACCCGCCACGTCCGAAGTTTCACCCGGCAACTCGAGGGAGTCTCTGGTCAGGATCACCAGCCGGGTATCGCGCAGGCGTTCCTCGGCTTGCCACGCCTGCAACAACTCCAGCGCCGACCGCACCCAGAGATGTGTCCGTGAAGGCGTATCGCCGACGACCCGACCGTCCCCGCCCGGCGACCAGACGGCGATCTCGGGCGGCGTGTGGTCGCCGAGAAGATCGGCCGGTTCCGCAACGCGGCGAGCGGTTCCTGCGACACGCGCGTCACCGAGCAGCGCGACCGTCGCGGCCATCCCGCCCGCGACCGCGGGCACCTGCACCCATTCGAGATCCGACAGGGATGCACGGCGACGGGTTCCACGGTCGAGCGCCTTGGCATCCACGGGGCGCGCGGTGAGCGCTTCGATGCTCAGCACGGGCGCACCGGTGTCGTCGAGGGCGGCCACCCGGATTCGTCCGGCTCCGGACCGTTCCAGACGCACTCGTACGGCGGTCGCCCCGCCGCGGTACAGCCGCACCCCGGCGAACGAGAACGGCAGCGGCAGCCTGCCTGCGGGCATTTCCTGCGCGAGCTCGGTGATCGCGGCATGGAATGAGGCGTCCAGCAGGGCGGGATGGATCCCGAAAGCCGGTGCGGGCTCGCCGGATGCGGCCGGGACCGCCACTTCGGCGAACACGTCTTCGCCGTCGCGCCAAGCCGACGTCACGCCCTGGAACATCGGACCGTAATCGAACCCCAGGTGCGCCAACTGGTCGTACAGGCTGTCGACCGGCACCGGTTCGGCCTCCGTCGGCGGCCATTGCGCACCCTCCGCCGAGATCGGCCATGCCGATTCGACCCACGCAGGCACACGCTCCGCTGCGGGGGCGAGGACTCCGTTGGCATGCGGCACCCACTCCCCCGCATCCGCATCTCCGTTCCCGACCGCGCGTGAATGGATAACGAACCGGCGCGCACCCGCCTCGTCGGCGGGTCCGGCGGTCAACTGGATATCGATCGCGGCGTCGTCGGTGAGCGGCAGCGGCGCTGCCAGCAACAGTTCGTCGACGAACTCGGTGCCGAGCCGGGCACCAGCGGTCAGCGCCATTTCCACGAAGGCGGTGCCCGGTAGCAGCACCGACCCGAAGGCGACGTGGTCGGCCAGCCACGGGTGCGTCCGCAACGACAGTCGGCCGGTGAACAGCCATTCGTCCCGCCCCGCCAACGGCACGGCGCCGGTGAGCATCGGATGGTCCGATGAGTTGAGCGACGCCTCGATCCCGAGTGGTTCCAACCAGTACCGCTGGCGTTGGAACGCATACGTAGGCAACGACACGCGGGCCGGTGTCCGGCCCGCGAACAGCGGGCGCCAGTCGACCTCGACACCGGCGATGTGGGCTTGCGCGAGCATAGTGACGTATTGCGTCACCTCGTCGGCCGAACGACGGGACGCTGCGGCCACGATCGATTCGGCCTCGGCCTCGGGGTGTCCGGCCAGGCATCGCCGTGCCGTCGCCGCCAGCACCGCGTCGGGGCCGACCTCGACGAAGCGGCGGACCCCGGCGGCCACCAGAGCGTCCACCCCCGGCGCGAACCGTACGCAACCGCGCAGTTGCTCGACCCAGTAGTCCGGATCGATGAGCGTGTCTTCCGCGAACACGCCAGAGACATTGGACACCACAGCGACCGTGGCCTTCCGGTACGTCAATCGCTGCGCGATGGCGCGGAATTCGGCCAGCATCGGATCCATCCGCGCGGAATGGAACGCATGGCTGACGCGCAGCCGTGAGGTCTTGACCCCCTCCTCGGACAGCTGGCGCTCGACCTGCCCGACGGCGTCCTCGTCGCCGGAGAACACCACCGACAACGGACCGTTCACGGCCGCCACCGACAACCGGTCCCCTAAGTCAGCCGTGATCTCGACGGCTCGCTGTTCGGTCACCGCCGCGGCGAGCATGGCGCCGCCTTCGGGCAGCGCCCCCATCAGCCGCCCCCGCGCCGCCACCAACGCACACGCGTCAGCCGTCGACCACACACCCGCGACATACGCCGCGACCAACTCACCGATCGAATGGCCGATCAGCACATCCGGGACGACTCCGAACGACTCCATGAGCCGGAACAACGCCACTTCGTAGGCGAACAGCGCAGGCTGGGTGTACTCGGTGCGGTGTAACAGATCCTCGCCCGCCGCCCCCAGAACAGCGTCCTTCAACGAAATCCCGGACCCCAGCGCGCGATCGAACTCGGCACACAATTCGTCGAACGCCGCCGCGAACACCGGGAACGCCGCGTACAACTCCGCCCCCATACCGACACGCTGCGCACCCTGACCGGTGAACATGAACGCCGTCTTCCCCGGTCCCGCCACACCTTCGAGCACGCCGCCGGAGGCACCGGTCGCCAGGTCCGCCAACCCGGCCAGCAAGTGCTCCCGATCGCGGCCGACGACGACGGCGCGCCGGTTCCAGTGCGCCCTCGTCTCTATCAGCGCGGCCGCCACGCTCCACGAGTCGGCCTCCGGATGCTCGAGCAGCCACCCGTGCAATCGCTGCGCCTGGGCACGAAGCGCCTCGTCGGTTTTCGCCGACACCAGTAACGGAACGACGTTTGCGGCGCAGGCTGGGCCGCCGTCGCTGTCCGCCGTGCCGTCGTCGGAGACCGCTGGGCCAGGTGCTTCCTCCACGATGACGTGCGCGTTCGTCCCACTGATCCCGAACGACGACACACCCGCCCGACGCACCCGCTCCCCCGCGGGCCAGGGCTCCGCCTCGGTCAACAACCGCACCGAACCCGCCGACCAATCCACATGCGGCGACGGAGCGTCCACATGCAGCGTCTTCGGCAACATCCCGTGCCGCAGCGCCTGCACCATCTTGATCACACCGCCCACACCGGCCGCTGCCTGCGAATGGCCGATATTCGATTTCAGGGAACCGATCCGCAAAGGTTCGTCCCGCTGCTGTCCGTAAGCGGCGATGAGCGCCTGCGCCTCGATCGGATCACCCAGTGACGTCCCCGTCCCGTGCGCCTCCACAACGTCCACATCCGCCGCGGCCAACCCCGCGGCCGCCAGTGCCGCCGCGATCACACGTTCCTGCGACGGACCATTGGGAGCGGTCAAACCATTGCTCGCCCCATCCTGATTCAGCGCCGAACCCCGGATCACCGCCAGCACCTCGTGACCCGACCGCCGGGCATCCGACAAACGCTCCAGCACCAGCACACCCACGCCCTCGGCCCAGCCCACCCCGTCGGCCGAGGCCGCGAACGCCTTACAGCGACCGTCTCGCGACAACCCCCGCTGCCGGGAGAACTCGATGAACAGGAACGGCGTCGACATCACCGTGACACCGCCGGCCAGCACGAGCGACGTCTCACCACGACGCAACGCCTGGCAGGCCAGGTGGATGGCCACCAGCGACGACGAGCACGCTGTGTCCACCGACACGGCGGGGCCTTCCAGCCCCAGCGTGTAGGCCACCCGGCCGGACACCACGCTGCCCGTCGAACCGATACCCGCATAGCCCTCCGCGGTCGGTCCGGCTGCCCTGGCGGTGTGCTCGTAGTCCTCGTACATCACACCGGCGAACACGCCGGTATCGGTGCCACGCAGGGAGGTCGGGGCGATACCGGCGTTCTCCAAGGCCTCCCAGGAAGCCTCCAGCAGCAGCCGCTGTTGCGGGTCCGTCGCCGCCGCTTCCCGAGGTCCGATGCCGAAGAAACCCGCATCGAAATCACCGGCATTACGCAGGAAGCCGCCCTCTCGCGTGTACACCTTTCCGAACCGGTCCGGGTCCGGGTCGAACAGCCCCTCGAGGTCCCAGCCCCGGTCCGGCGGGAACTCGCCGACGGCGTCCACCTCCGCCGCGACCAGATCCCACAACTGCTCCGGCGACCCGACACCGCCCGGATAACGGCAGCTCATCCCGACGATCGCGATCGGCTCGTCGATCTTCTCCCGCAACCGGGTCAGGTCGTCGCGAGTCGTCATGAGCTCGACGGTGACCTTCTTCAAGTACTCCAACATGCGGTCGGACGAGTCACCAGCGCTTGAGTCCACGTTTCACATCCCGGGTATCGCAGGGTCGACAAAGAAACCCGGCGCGCGAACAGCGCGGCGCGGGTTGGTGAGAACTACCGCGTCATTCGGTCAGGTATCGGTGACGAAGTGGCCGGTCGAGGCGCAGGCGAGCAGCCCGATACCGCACACGCCAGGGCCGTGGCCCTGGGACCGGCTCGGAAGAAGAAGCCCGCATCGGCCGACGCGACCCGGGATCCGGCGGCGCCGGATCGCGCAGCGGCTCGGCGCCACCGGAGGCGGGGGGTACGAGGCCGCTCCGAACGCGGTGACTTCGGACGCCGGCCGCGCCCGGTGGATAGCGATCCGACCGGGCGATTCCGCAGGAGAATGTTTCGCGGCGGTTATCGAGACGGACATCTCGACGCTACCTGCACTGACGGGAAAGCCGACACTGTAGAGCGCTCTATGTACCACGACCTTTTATCAGTGGCGAGCGTGCAGTTTCCCATTGCTGAGAAGACGAAACCAAAGCTCATGCGCAATCTTTCTTCCGCGAGCAAAGTGACAGGACGATCGTCCAGTCGCGTGCTGACGATTAGCCTGCCAGCCGCTCCGGCTTCCCGCAAGTGATACGCATACCGCTCTTTGCTCGGCAGTTTCGGTGCGACTCCACCGAGCCGCCGAACGGCGAATCGGACCCGGTCTCACAGTGCGGAACGGACGGCGCGAACACTCGGCGCCGAACATCTTTACGCATTGTCATGCGAGAACGCATGCTTAAGTATGCTTATGAGCCTCATCAGCAAACCCCACCCGAGACCTACACTGCCGCTGCGGATCCCGCACAGACCCCGCACCGCAACCGCCCGAAGCACACGGGAACGACTCTGGAACCGCGCCGCTCAGGGCCGTAACAACGACGTTGCCGACAATCGACGCGGCCCCCGCTTCCGGCGAAAGGCTTCATGCTCGGTCCCCGCTGCATAATCTCCAATCGAATCCCCGCAGAACACCCCGACGGCATGGCAAGCGCGTACGCCCGTTACCGGAAACTATTGGTGAACAAAATATGCGGCCGAGGCCCGAATCGTTTAAGTGCGGCGAAGATTCTTTCGCGGCCACAATGGAAGAAGTCCCAGGTTGTGCGCACTACTTGCGCTTCGTCGGCACGCCTGCCTGGCATAGAGATATCGTTCAGCGTTGCGTGAACAAAAGTCTCAGTCGCCCTCGGCGGATGTCGCCCGAAGGGCGAACGGTGGCCACGGTGGGATTCGGCAACTGACGGAGGGCGTTCCGGCGACCGAGCGACAGCGGTCAGGTCAGCGCGCGTGACGCTGCTCCTGCCTGCCCGCAGGCAATCGTTCCTGTCTTCGCCGGGCCGTACGGCGGATCGTTGCCGCGGCGGCGGTGTGGCAGCACACAGACCGCTCCCGCCGTCGATATGGTCGCCAATGTCCATGGCTGTGCCGCGGCGTATACGAGCCGGGGGGCGAACCCGGCGATGGGTGCGCGGCTCGTTCAACCGCTTCTCTGTGCAGAAGGATCTCGAATAGCCCTATTCGTCGCCATCACCGCGGAATCACCGACCCGCGTGGCAGCGTAGGTGGGAGGCCGCGATCTGTGAGACGCGGCGGCAGCATCCGCGGCGGGGCGCGCGACGGTCGCGTCCGAACTGGCCGAGCGGCTGTCCGGCCGAGGTGCGGGCAGCTCTCTACTCATCCAGGCTTGTCACACGAAACAGCCGTTGGACGCCTTGCCTCAATGGGGCGGCAGAACGTCGGCAAGGAATGCATTCGCGTCGGAACGAGCGTGCTGCAAGAGTGTGAAATGGGTGGCCGGTGGATAGAACAGCAGTCGGCTGTCGGCGCCGCCTTGCTCGAGTTGCTGCTGTAGCAGCATTGTGGTCGGCATCGGCTGCACGGTGTCCACGCCGCCTTGCAGGAGCAGCAGCGGCTGACGGTATCCGGTCGTAGGTACCGCCATGTAGTCGCGTAGCGCTGTGATCAACGCCGGATCGGACAACGGCTTGGAAAACAGATCGCCGAAGGGGCGGCCCGCGACAGCGTCCCCCGCTGACCGCAAGCATCCTTCACCGGCCTCGGCGAGGGCGAGCACCTGTTTTCCCCGGTCGCTCAGGTAGTCGGTGACGCGTAGATCCGGGCGCACGTGATCGAGGCCGGCCATGATCATCAAGACCCTGATCTGCAGCCCCTCGGGAAGCGGCACCCGCAGGCCGGGGCCGGAGAGCGTGGCGATCAGGTCCTCGTAGTTGCTCGTCGGGGCGTAGGCCACCGTGCCGCGTAGGTCGAGTTCGGGAGCGTAGATCGGTGACAATCGCGCCGCGAGTAGTGCCGAATGCCCCCCGATGGAATGCCCGGCCAGCACGTACGAGTTCGATAGCCCGCGGTCGTGGGCGCGCCCGGCCCGGACGATGTCGAGCACCGCGTGCCCGGCAGCGCGCCCGGCTAGGTATTCGTAGTGTCCTGGTGCGCCGAGCCCGATGTAATCCGTGGCCGTCACCGCGTAGCCCTGTGCCAGGTAGGCAGACAGCTGCGGCGTTTCATCGAAAGTATCCGCGATCCCACCCATGAGATTGGGTGCGCAGCCTTGCGCGATACCGCTGGTGGAATGCCCCCATGACACCACTCGCCAACCGCCTGGAGGGGGATTCCCCGCAGGCAGGTAGATGTTTCCGGCACTGATCTGGGGTTCACCGTTCTGACCGGTGGTTCGGTAGACGAGCCGATACCCTTTGCCGGCCGACGGAATCAGCTCGGCTTCCATCAGCGGTCGGAACGACGTTATCGTTCCCGGCCCGGCAGCGGGCAGTGCATCGGCTGCTGACAATCCGGTCACCGGTACCAGCGATACGGCTGCAAGTACCGTCACGATCACGCGCCGCACGGGCAACGTCCTTCTAGACATGGAGTCTCCTGAGTGAGTGGGTCGCGAGAGAAAAGTTCGGATGGTGTTTCAGCCGCCGGCCGCGTAGCCCTGCATCCCGCGAGGATTGGCGGCCGCCGAGAGCACGTTTGTCTCGGGGTCACGAGCGACAGCGCAGAGACGTCCCTCCGACCAGGCGTCGCCCACGGTGATCCGGTGGCCACGCCGGCGCAGCTCGGTGCGGATTTCGGCGCTGATCCGCGATTCCATCGTCACCGCTCCCGGATTCATCGAACGCGGATAGAACGAGCCAGGGAAACTGTCCTGATGCCAATTCGGTGCGTCGACAGCACCCTGCAGGTCCAAACGGCCACGGACGTTGTCGCGCATGACGACCTCCAGGAAGAAATGCAGGCTCCATTGGTCCTGCTGATCGCCGCCGGGGGTGCCGAAAGCCAAGATGGGCTCTCCGTCGCGTAACGCCATGGACGGGCTGAGCGTGGTCCGAGGGCGGCGGCCTGGCGCGAGAGAGTTCGGTAGGCCAGGTTCCAGCCAAGCCATTTGCAACCGAGTACCGAGTGGGAATCCGAGTTCCTGCACGATCGGATTCGACTGCAACCAGCCGCCGCTGGGAGTAGCGGCGATCATGTTGCCCCAGCGGTCCACGACGTCGAGGTGGCAGGTGTCGCCACGGACGGTGCCTGTCGCGGCTACCGTCGGCTCCCCCGTCCCTGCAGGAAAACGGTCCGGCACAGCGGAAACGGCATACTCGCTCACCCTCGGCGGCCGGCCGTCCGGGCTTCCGGGCCGCAGCTGGTGGGACGCGTCCGGACTGATCGTCGCTCGGCGCTCCGCGTTGTATGCGGGCGACAACAACGCCTCCAGGGACATATCCGTGCAGTCGCCGTACCAAGCCTCTCGGTCCGCCATCGCGAGCTTCGAGCCCTCGATCAGGGTGTGGTAGTAATCGGCCGTGCCGTGGTCCATCTGTTCTGGCAGCAGGGCCAGCTGTTGCAGGAACACCGGGCCCTGGCTCCAGAGACCGGGCTTGGCGATCGTCCAGCCGTTCCAGGTGTAGGTGGCCGGATCTTCGTAGGTCGCAACGTAGTGCACAAGGTCGCTGCCGTTCAAGGTGCCGGTGTGCCGCTCACCCGAAGTGTCCATGGTGGGCTGTGCGGCGGCGGCGGTCAGCGCTTCGGCGATGAATCCCTCCCGCCATGTACGTCGCGCGGTTTCTATCTGGGCCTCGCGGTCCGCATGTGCGGCCTCGGCTTCGGCGATCAAACGCCGCCAGGTTCGTGCCAGGGCCGGGTTCTTCAGCAACTGTCCCGGTGCGGGCGGCTTTCCTCCTCGCAGGTACACCGCCGCCGAGGTGGTCCACTCGGACTCGAAGAGGTTCTGCATCGCAGACAAGGTGCCCCAGACATCCTCGAGCACCGGATGCCCACGCTCGGCGTACCAGATGGCATGGGCCAGTACGTCCGACAGCCGCTTCGTGCCGTAGTCGCGAAGCAGCAGCATCCAGGCATCGAAGGCACCCGGCACCGCCGCGGCCAGCGGTCCGGTTCCGGGTACGAGATCCAGGCCCAGATCGGTGTAGTGCTCGATCGTCGCGCCCATCGGTGCGGGCCCTTGGCCGCACAGTACCTGCGGTGCCCGTCCCGCCGGCGCGAGGATGATCGGAACTTCCCCCGCCGGCCCGTTGAGGTGCGGCTCGACCACGTGCAGTACGAACGCCGCGGCTACCGCGGCGTCGAAGGCGTTACCGCCGTCCTCGAGTATCGCCATCGCGGCCGCCGAGGCGATCCAGTGAGTGGACGAGACCATGCCGAAGGTGCCCTGCAGTGTGGGGCGCGTGGTGAATCTGCCCATTGTGATCCTTCAGAGGAGTTGGTCGTACGAGGTCCTGGGGAATCGAGAACTGATGGGTGGATACGCTGCGTCCGCTCGATCGGTTGGGCGGCGCTCATGAGGTGCTGACCGCGAGGATTTCGCGAGCAGCGCGTTGCCCGGAGTCGACCGCGCCGTCGATGTTCCGGCCCAGCGGGTTGCCGTTCCGGTGCCGGCCCAGTGCAGCGGGCCGGTCGGCCGAGACAGCTGCGATCCGGAGCGCGTCAATGTCGACGGGGTAGTGAAATCTCCGTCGCAGCCGCGAGTCCCCACCACGATGACGTCTGCGAGGTTCGACATTCGCATACATCCAACATCTCAGATACATGATGTATGTGAATGTAGTCTTGTCTGCGTGACTGTCAAGGGACGACGGGCTGAATACACCGAAGCCACCCGGGCCGCCCTCATGGAGACGGGCCGTCGGCTGTTCATAGAACAGCGGTACTCCGAACTCTCCGCCGACGAGATCGCTCCGCTGCCCGCCTGACGCGAGGCGCTGTGAACCACCACTTCGGCGGCAAGCAAGGACTGTTCGAAGCCGTGTTCTGTACGTGCCAGTTCCCTACGCCGTACAGCCGAGTAGGATCTGCGATCGACCGAGCAGCCAGCCGGAAGATGGCGCGGAAACGGGGGTTCAGCCGACCGGGAGTTTCATCACCGGATGGGGGCCCAGGTCGGTGACGTAAACGTTGTCCGCATTGTCGACCGCCACACCCTGGGGATCTTTGAGTCCGGTGAATGGCAACATGGTCGGCTCCGACGCGCCCGGCGCCAACCTCAACACCCGCTCGGTGCCCAATTCTGTGACGTACAGGTTGCCCGCCTTGTCGACCGCCACACCCTGGGGATCTTTGAGCTCGGTGAATGGCAACGTGGCCGGCTCCGACGCACCCACTGCCAACTTCAACACCCGATTGTTACCCCGGTCGGCGACGTATACGTCTCCCGCCGGGTGACCGCCACACCCTGGGGATTCTTCAGGCCGGTGAACGGCAGCGAGGTCGGCTCCGACGCACCCGCCGCCAATTTCACCACCCGATTGTTACTTGTGTCGGTGACGTAAACGTTGCCCGCATCATCGACTGCCACATCCTGCGGGTTCCTCAGGCCGGTGAACGGCAGCGGCGTCGGCTCCGACGCACCCGCCGCCAATTTCACCACCCGATCGTTACCCATATCGGTGACGTAAACGTTGCCCGCATCATCGACCGCCACACCGGTGGGCAGGGTGACGCCGGTGAACGGCAGCGGAGTCGGTGACGAGTAGGCGGGGGCGAAAGCTGTGGGTGGGGGCGAGTCGCCGCCAGCTGATTCCCGCTGGACACCGACGATGACAGCTACGGCGGTCAACACCGTAACCGCGACCGCGGCGGCGAGCAGCATGGCTGTCTTGCGAGACAATCTGATCCGCCGCTCATCTCGGGCGGCCACGCCCCCTGTGCTGCTGGCCGGGGGATCACCCACCGCGGCGCAGGCCGCCGCGGCCAGCTCGCGCACGGTCTGGTAGCGATCATCGGGATTTTTGGCCATACCCTTGGCAATAACCGCATCGAACGCAGTCGGTACATCGGGTGCAGTGGCGCTGGGACGCGGCGGCGGGCTGTTCATGTGTTGGGCGATCACACCCTGCATCCCCAATGCGCTCGCGAACGGCGGCCGGCCGGTCAGGCACTCGTGCAGTACGCATGTCAACGCGTACACGTCCACTCGCGCATCGGCCTTGACCTCCGCGCTGATCTCTTCCGGCGCCATGTAGGCGACGGTGCCGATGGTCTGGCCGACCGTGGTGAGGGTGCGGTCGTCGGCGGCACGGGCGATCCCGAAATCGATCAGCGAGGCGAACTCATCGCCTCCCAGCAGGATGTTGGAGGGTTTGACGTCGCGGTGGACCAGCCCGGCGTCGTGGGCCGCCTGCAGCGCGCCGGCCACCTGTGCGATGATCGCCACTGCCCGACGCGGCGGCAAGGCCCCTTCTCGCCTGATCACCGTGCGCAGGTCGGTGCCCTCGATCAAGCGCATATTCAGATAGAGCCGACCGTCGATATCGCCGAAGTCATGGATGGGGATCACATGCGGCTCGGTCAACTGCGCCACCGCCCGGCACTCCCGGCGGAACCGCTCGCGAAGCTCCTCGTCCTCGGCGAAGCGTTCAGGCAGCACCTTGAGCGCCACCACCCGGTTGGTCAGCGAATCGTGCGCCCGCCACACCTGGCCCATGCCGCCCTGACCCAGCAGCGACAGAAGCCGATAGCGTCCGAACGCCTCTGCTGGCCCTCGAGTGGCATCCCCGCCACCTAGTACCGTGTCATTCATTGTGCCGTCCCATGGCCACCCGACTGGCAAACGGTGAACTCGATTTTTCCAACTCCCGCCCGAGCGGATGCCTCACACTGGTTGATTCAGCCAGGCCAGACAGTCGAGAGCCGGCGCTATGGCGGGGCGAATTCCCAGCCATGCTCGTGCCGACAAGTACGCGGCTGGGCACTACCCGCCACCGGTGCGAGTACGCAGAGCGTGCCCAGAAATCCGCCGACAACCCTGTCGCAAATTCAGTGTACCCCGGACCCATACCGCCGAATTCGTGCTGTGGCAACGACTCGACGACGACCGGGACGGTAAATACACAGGTGTAACTCCCGGCCCGCGTTTCCGAACAGCCTTCGCGGAACTACTTCGGGAACGATTCGGAACTTGATCCGGGATGGTCACGCTCGGCGGGGCCTCCCCCTGCGCTGTGGTTCCGCGTCCTGGGAAGGGGAACGGCCTCGATGGACCATCGAGGGTTGCAATTTGAGTTGAACTCAACTTACCATTCGATCATGGGCAAGACCGCACGCGGAAGCGCCGCTCGCCAGAACCTGCTTCAGGCAGCCGCGGATGAGCTGAGCGAGACCGGGGAGTTGGAAGTCGCGGCGGTGGCACGCCGCGCCGGTGTCAGCACCGGGCTCCCGTACCGGTATTTCGGGACCCGCACCGGACTGCTGATCGCGGTGCTCGAGTCGTTCTACGACCGGCTCTGCGATGCCGCGGCGCTGCGTGAGTACCCCGAATCCAATTGGGCGGCACGGGAACAGCACCGCATCCGGGACTGGGTGGCTTTTCTCTACGGCGAGCCGCTGTCCCCGATCGTGCTCGGCGGTCTGGTCGGCGACGGCGAGGTCGCGGCTGCGCACACCGCGCGGCTGAGCATGCTCATCGAACTCGGCGCCCGCAACATGGCGCGCGCCCAGCACCACGGCGAGATCCCCGCCGATCGTGATCCGGAGTATCTGGCCGCCGCCACCCTCGGCGGCACCAACGCCGTGGTGTCGGTCGCGCTCACGCGCACCCCCCGTCCGACTCCGGAGTCCGTCATCGCTCAGCTCTGGGCCTTCGTCTCCGGAGCAGTCGGACTCACCGACAAGAGAGGACACACACCATGAACCACGAACCCGCCCCTACCGGCACTGTCACCGAACTCGAGGACCTCGGCACCGACCTGGCGGGGCGGCACAAGGCCACCGAAAGCGGCGGTGCCACGGTCGATCCGGCGGTGGTCGATGCCGACATGGCCGCCCTCGAACGCGACGGCTACGTCATCCTCGAAGACCTCATCAGCACCGAGGACTGTGCACGTATCCGCGAGTCCGCCGCAGAACTGCTCGATCACACCGGCCGCAACATCTTCGAAGGGCAACGCACCCAACGCCTCTACAGCGTGCTGGAGAAAACCCGCGACTGCGACCGCCTCGTCGACCATCCGCGGGTGCTGGCCCTGCTCGACAGACTGTTCCTACCGAATTACCTGCTGTCCCAGCTACAAGTCATCAACATCCTGCCAGGCGAGAACGCGCAGCTGCTGCACCACGACGATGGGTTCTATCCGCTGCCTCGGCCCCGCCCGCCGGTCGGGGCGGCCACCGTGTGGGCTATCGACCCCTTCACCCGAACCAACGGCGCCACTGTCGTCATCCCCGGCAGCCACCTGTGGGCCGACCGGCGGCCCACAGCCTCCGACTCGATCGTCAGCGTCGAGATGGCACCAGGGTCGTGCGTGTTCTTCCTCGGCACTCTCTGGCACGGCGGCGGCGCCAACCGCTCCGCACATCCACGACTGGCCGTGACCGCCCAGTACTGCGAACCCTGGCTGCGACCCCAGGAAGCCTTCACCCTGTCCACCAGCCGTGACTGCGCCCGCACCGTCTCCGAAGACATCCGCCGCATGCTCGGCTACAGCATCCACCCACCCTTCATCGGCCAAGTCAACGGCATGCACCCCAAACGCCTACTCGAAACATCTCGAACTCGATGACGGGGTTGCCACCACTGTCCCGTCCGGGCATAGGGGTATTCCCCCTCGAGAAGGCGGCGCTTGCTCGGGTCGCGGTCACCTGTGGCTCCGATGACGACGATGACGTCGCCACCGAACCGGTCGAGCCGGACGACAGCGCTCAGCGACGGACGCGCCGCCAGCTCCGGGAGCGGCCCCCGGTACCGGCGCGCGCGCTGGTACCGAATCCCGCGAGGTGCAGGGTGATCAACAACAGTCCGAGGGTGACGAAGGTACCGCCGGTAATGGCCTCACCGAAGGTGGCATCCGCCAGATCGAAAATGAGCGCGAGACCGAATGCTACGGCTGCGGCGATGGCGAGCATGAGAACCTCCTGATGTCCGTCGGAAACGATGACACCCGAGCAAGTCATCGAGTTCCTCTGATGCGCATACCCGCAAACCGCGTCAACACACAGTTTTGACGCGATCGGCCGACACAACCTGCTACGACCTGAGCTATCCGTGCCAGAAGCCACGGTGCCACGCAGGCCGATCCCACTCGGGCGCACACCACCCTCGACCGCGACGGGCTCGCGCGCGTTGAGGCCCGGTTCGCGTCCTCGCGTTCGAAGTTGCCGAGAATCAGGCCGAATCAAGCACCGTCACAGCATCGGTGTCCAGTACTTCGGCGCGCCCCAGAGGCAGGGTTGCAGCGGCGATGTGAAGGTCGCCTTGGTTCAGGTCGAGCATCAGCGCCCCGAGGGTTGTTTGCAGCCGGACGCGCAACTGGTCGGGTATGTAGTCCATGGTGGCAATCCGTTTGCGATAGTTGAGGAAACTGTGGCATCCGATCGCCTTGATTCCCGCCCGGCGGGCGCTGGCGACAGCGTCGGCCAATGTCCACGATGCGTTTTCGGCGGGCTGGACGATGTCGATGGCGTCGAGGTGTCGTGACCGGATCTGTTCAGGGAAGAACTTCGCTGCGAAGTGGCGGTAGAGAACATATTCCGAAGCACCGGTCCATTTGGTGTGTTCAATCGTCGCCAGGAATGCCTTCCAGAACGGTCGCTCATGCTGATTCTCGACTCGCCGAGTCAGATCCGTCAGGATTTTCCTGTCGAATACCATGTGATGTTGCATTCCGCTGTATGGGTCGACCGGCCGCCACTCGGCAAGCAGCCGGGTCGCTGCGGTGATCGCGGAGTGGCGGGCGGGGATGGCATGTTGACGGGTGCCGAGGCGCCAATGCAGTGGATAACCAAGTGCCAGACAGGATGTGCCATCGCCTTCGACGAACACGACATCGTCGACGAGCGTGTAGTCCGCGTCGAGGACCAGGAGGTGCTGGACCGTACTCGGCAGGATGCGGAAGCAGTTCAGTTTGATCAACTGCTGGCAGTACCAGGACGAATTGTCGTGATCACCGCCTGCCGCGCGCAGGGTCGCCTCGATCGAGGCCGGTGTCGGCGAGACCCCTTCCTCATCGATCCACTGCAGCACGTGGTCGGTCCGCACCTGGACGCGGAGTCGCGCGGACCCGACGACATTCACCGATCGGATCGGATTACGGCAGTGTGTTCTCAGTCCCGTGAGACAGGCATCGAGGCTGGTCAAATCCTTGGCCGCTACCGGGATCATGACGTCGATCGCCGGCAGGTACACAGTTTCGGTGGTCACGTTCAGGCTCTCCCTGGCTGATCGTCGCCGGTAACTATAGCCAGGATTCGTGGGTTGGCGGTCTGGTCGATGAAGATGTTGGTGATGGTCAGAGTGCTCGCCGCTCGTTCTCGCCGATCATGTCGTGGAAGCGGAGCGCCTCCAGATCGCGTACAGCCGAGGGGTTGGCGTGAACAAGCGCCATCGGAGCAGGTTCGCGAGCACGGACACCTCGCGTGCTCGCGGTCGGGACCGCAGTAGGCGTCCACCGCATATCAGTGGCCGATACGGCCGGGGTCGCAACGGATACTTCCACGTCGTCCAGCACGGGCGGCTGCGGTGACGGCGCGGGTCCGCCCCCCTGCAAGTAGGGGCACCCAAGGTGGTAACCGGGGGTGAGGTGGGGGCGATGAGCCAGGTGGAGTTCGTCGAGAGCGGAGGCCGGCGTGGGTCGAGGTATGAGAAGCATTGCGATGGCCGCCATTACGGTGGCCACGTCGATGCTCGGGGTCGGTGCACCGGTGATGGCGCAGGCCGAGCCGGACGGGCTGAGGCATTGCGCGGTCAGCAGTGGACGGGTCCCCGACACGGCGACACCGGAGGAGGTCGGACTCGATTCGGCGGCGCTGCGCCAGGCGGTGGCCCTCGCGGCGGATTCGACGCGCACGACGCTGCAGATCTTCCGGAACAATTGCCTGATCGCGACCGGTCCCGACAACGCACGGGCCGCCGGTGTGCCGTGGAATCTATGGAGCAGCACCAAGAGTGTGGTTTCGATGGTGGCCGGGATCGCGGTGGACGAGCAGCGGCTGCGGCTCGATGACCCGATCGGCGCCTATCTGCCGCCCGAGCTCGGTGATGCCGGACATCGCGCGATCACGGTGCGGAATCTGCTCATCGAATCCAGCGGCATGCGGGTGGCGGTGGCCTCCGAGGGCATCACCGGGCTGGCGCAAATCGACCCGAATGTGGTCGCGCAGGCGTTGGCGATGCCGATCGATCAACAGCAGGGCACCGAGTGGCGCTACAGTCAGCGCGCTGTCGATCTGCTCGTATACGTCATCCAACGTGCGGTCGGCGAGGACTTCCAGACCTACGCTCAGCGAAAGCTATTCGATCCGTTGGGCATTCCGCCGACCGACTACTTCTGGGGGCGTGACCGTAGCGGAAACACCTATGGCTACGCGCATCTCCTGCTGCCACCGGACGATTTCGCCAAGCTCGGCCTCCTGCTCACCAATCGCGGCCAGTGGGGCGGTCATCAAATCATTTCGGGAGACTATCTCGCGCAGGCCGGCCGGCCCACCCCGACGAACCCCTGCTACGGCTTCCTGTTCGTCGTGAACGGGCCGGACTGCGCCAATTACTTTCCTGGTCTGCCGCCGGATGCGATGCAGATGTCGGGGATGATGCGCCAGGACAACTTCGTCGTGCCGAGCCTCGGATTGATGGTCAGCTGGACCGGCGTCACGGTTCCGGGCAGCGCGTTGAGTTTCCCGCACGACGTACTGCGTGCCGTCGGCTCCGCCTTCCGGCAACCCCGCATACCCGCCGCGGCACCCTACGAACAGCAGGCGAATACCCAACTGTCGGATCCGATGATGTCGAATCCGGACGCGACCCTCGCCGCACTCGGTATCGGCCCGATGGCCTACCCGGGCTGCAACCCGCTGTCCTGCCTGGGCAAGCCCATGTCCACGCCGCTCGCGAATTGGCCACCGGGCTGCTTCATCCTCGCCTGCGTCGGCCCGCACCCGGCAACTCCTGGAATTCGGTAGCGGCGCAACATGTTCACACTGGGCCGCCGAGACCGAGGGATTGATGATGCAGCCCGAGCCGGTCGGCGTCGTGTTGCGTGAGTTGCGCACCGACGACACCGAGATGGACCCCGCCCCTTCCCTGCCCCGGCTGTCTTGGTGCTGATGCTGACGTGGAGCCGCCGCAGTGGGAAGAAGGCACCATCCGAGCGGAAACCGTCGCTGATCCAGTTCCGTGGAAACGCGTACGTCGTTGAGCCCCAATGTGTCACGCTGCGGACATGGCTTTCTCGCGGGCAGATCGCATGCGCGTGCTGGTGACCGTCAACCAGTTCGAATCCCACTTTCGGGGGCTGGTCACACTGGCCGACGCGCTGAGCAGGCACGGCCACGATGTCCGCGTTGCGGCACCCCAGAAGTGGGCGGCCTGGCTGCACAGCAACTACGGCGTCGATACCGTAGACGTGGGAATACGGTGGGCCGACCGCGAGTTCGATGCAGCGATTTTCGGGTGTCTGCTCGACCGGGACATAGACGCGTTCGACCGGATGTACATGACGGAGTTCCTCGGTGATCGTATCGCCTTGCGTGTCGCGGAAGACGTACTGGACCTGTCCCAACGGTGGCGGCCTGATGTCGTCTTGCACGAGTGCTCGGAGTTCGGCGGTTACCTGGCCGCGGAGGTGCTCGAAATACCCCACGTCACGGTGGACATCGGCCCGCTGCAGCTTGTGCGAAACCTCCACGAAGACCTGATCCGACCCGCTTTGACCACGCAACGGGCCAAACTCGGGCTTCCGGAAGAACCGCCGACGCCAGGAATCCTGCGACATCTCACGGTCTCCCTGACGCCGAGAGAATTCAATAACGCCGATCTCGACACCCCATTGGTCCGTTACCGGCACGAACCACCGGTACGGCACAATGATCAACTGCTCCCGGAGGTGTTCACCTCGATGCCTGGCGATAGGCCGATCGTTTACCTCTCGCTAGGATCGATCGGCCCCTTCTCACCGCGGTTCAGGGATCGAATGACCGAGATCTACGGGGAGGTCTTCGCGGCTTTGGCCGAGCTCCGGTGTACCGCGGTCGTCTCGCTGCCGTCGCTGTATCAGGACAGATTCCGATCGCTACCAGCACACATCCATGTCCTGCCGTACGTCCCGCAGTCCCTCGTATTGGCGAATGTGGACCTGTTCATCACACACGGTGGATTGAATTCGATGCGCGACACGATAACCTACGGAGTCCCGCAGCTGGTACTTCCCTTCTTCGCCGATCATCCCGGAAATGCACGACGCTGCGAAATCCTCGGCACCGGCATCCACCTCGATCCCATGACCGTCACCGCCTCCGATGTTCTCACTGCCTGCCGGCAAATCCTCGACGACCCCACCTACCAGCAGGCCGCGCGAGCGCTCAAGCGGCATATGTGGGCACTGCCGCCACAATCCGCATTTACCGAAGACCTCAGAGACCTCGTTCCAGGCTTCTCGCACCGGGAGAAATAGAGTGAACGATAGAGACGATCTGATCACGATTATCCGACGGTTCCACAATTCGCAGACCGAGAATCACTTCGTCGCGGGCGTCACCGAGATCCAATCATCCGGCGCCTGCCTCGACGACGACGACAGGGTCGCCGTCCTCGAGGCCGCGCTGGATATGCGTATCGCGGCGGGAATCCTGGCACATCGATTCGAAAGAGAATTCGCCAGAAAAATGGGTCTCCGC
Organism: Nocardia sp. CY15; assembly: GCF_009829295.1. Classification (NCBI taxonomy): domain Bacteria; kingdom Bacillati; phylum Actinomycetota; class Actinomycetes; order Mycobacteriales; family Nocardiaceae; genus Nocardia; species Nocardia sp. CY15. The sequence goes on along the minus strand of NZ_VUOT01000019.1, from coordinate 124,475 downwards.
AAGGCGCGACTCACCAACTCCGGCTCTTCGGCGAACCTGCTCGCGGTCACCGCATTGACCGCCCCGGAACTGGGCGACTCCCGGCTGTGCCCCGGGGATGAGGTGATCACGGCTGCCGCCGGCTTCCCGACGACAGTGAACCCGATCCTGCAAAACGGGTTGAAACCGGTATTCGTGGATATCGATCCCGCCACATACAACACGACACCTGAGGCCGTGGAGGAGGCAATCGGCCCGAGAACCCGTGCCGTGGTACTGGCACACACACTCGGTAACCCGTTTGCGGTGGCGGAGATCTCCGCGTTGTGCGCGGAGCACGGCATGTTCCTGATCGAAGACAATTGCGATGCAGTCGGCTCGACATACCGGTCACGAGTTACCGGCACCTTCGGCGATCTGGCCACCGTCAGCTTCTACCCGGCACATCATTTGACCACAGGTGAGGGCGGATGTGTGCTGACCAACGACCTGACCACAGCACGCGTCGTGAAGTCTCTGCGCGATTGGGGACGCGACTGCTGGTGTGAGCCGGGCGAAAGCAACAGATGCGGGAAGAGGTTCACCCAGCAGCTGGGCTGCCTTCCCTACGGATACGACCACAAGTACATCTATTCGCATATCGGCTACAACCTGAAGACAACAGATATCCAGGCTGCGCTCGGGCTCTCCCAGCTGGCCAGACTGGACGATTTCTGCTCCCGTCGGCGTCACAACTGGCGTCGGCTTCGCGAAGGCCTGGATGGGATCGACCATCTCCGCCTGCCGGAACCGACCCTCGGTAGCGATCCGAGCTGGTTCGGATTCGCCCTCACGGTGCTGCCGGACGCGCCTTTCGGCCGCATCGACATCGTCAACTTCCTCGAACACCGCAAAATCGCGACCCGTGGCCTCTTCGCCGGAAATCTCCTCCGCCATCCGGCGTACTCGAACATCGAGTGCCGAATATCCGGCAGCTTGGCGGCCAGCGACTACGTCGCCGACAACACCTTCTGGATAGGCGTGTACCCCGGAATAACCGACGAGATGACCGACTACATGGTCGCCTCGATCCGAGAGTACGTTTCGGGCTACCGAGACTCCCCGGTCCGGCTCGTGCCGATCTCCCGCGAGGACAAGCGGTGAACAGGTTGGTGGTCACCGGTGCCGACGGACTGCTCGGCAGTGGGATAACAAGGGCGACGAGCCCGTTTCGTCGCGCTGATCGACAGGTGCTCGGGTTCGGATCGAAAGAACTCGACATCACCGACGCAACAGCGGTGAACGACACCGTCGGCCCCGGCGATGTCGTCATCAACTGCGCGGCCTACACCGGCGTAGATGCCGCCGAGATCGAAGCCGATAAAGCGTTCGCGGTCAACGCGGTCGGCCCGGGACTGCTGGCCCGAGCCTGCGCGAAGAGTGGAGCGCGACTACTGCACATCTCGACCGCCTACGTCTTCGACGGGGCGGCGTCGAGTCCATGGGAAACCTGGTCGCCGACCGTCCCGTCGAGCGTGTACGGAAGATCCAAGTTGGCAGGTGAGGAGGCCGCCCGAGCAGCGTTGCCCGATGTGCGGATCGTCCGCACCATGTGGCTGTACTCGGGGACCGATCGGGATTTCCCGGCCGCACTCGTGCGGAGATGCTCCCGAGGCGAGCGCGTCGCGGTCGTCACCGACCAGATCGCGTCCCCCACCTACGTCGACGATCTCGTGTCCGCACTGTTCGACCTCGTCGCGCACCCGAATCCACCGCACCTGCTCCACGCGACCGGAGGCGGCGCCGCATCCAAATACCGATTCGCTCGTGCGGTCGTCGAAGCGGCGGGACTCGATGCGGATCTGTTGCGGCCTTGCCGGACATCGGAATTCCGAGATGCCGCAACCCGGCCGCGGAATGCCGTTCTGTCGAACGCATCGTGGATCGGAAGCGGCCTTACGCCCCTACCCCACTGGCGTGACGGACTCCGTCGCGCTATCAGAGCTGCAGTTCGTGACGTCCGGTCGTGAACGGTCGGAATCTTCGATCGTCAGGCGCCGGGCGCCCAGCCGAGGAACGCTCGCACGGCCGCACGAGCAGCGGCCGGGTCGGAAGCCGCCAGCGCGGCGGTCGCGGCGCGCTCGCACTGCTCACGGGTCACCTCGGCCAGGCCCGCGCCCACCGCGGCGACCGCGCCCGCTGCCATGGACAGCGATCCGACGCCGAAGCCGACCAGCACGCATGCCAAGGCCGGATCCGCCGCGGCTTCACCGCACACCCCTACGGGCTTGCCGAGGCGCTGACCCGCAGCCGCCGTGCGCGCGACGAGAGCCAGCACCGCCGGTTGCCACGGATCGGTGAGGGCGGCCAGTGCGGGAGACATCCGGTCGGCCGCCATTGTGTATTGCGCGAGGTCATTGGTGCCGACGGAGAGGAAATCGACGTGGCGCAGAATCGCCTCCGCCGTGAGCGCGGCGGCGGGCACCTCGATCATCGCGCCGGGGATCAGCCCCCGGCCGCGCACCTTCTCGGCGAAGGATTCCGCTTCGGCCGCGGTCGAGATCATCGGCGCCATCACCCAGGGCACCGGCGAACGGCCGGCGGCGGCTTGCGAGATCGCGTCGAGTTGCCGGTCGAGGATTCCGGCGTCGCGCGCGGCAATGCGGATACCCCGTACCCCGAGCGCGGGATTGGCCTCGTCGGCATGGTCGGCGAATCGTAGCGGCTTGTCCGATCCGGCGTCCAGGGTCCGGATCACCACCTTGGCGCCGGCGTACGCGTCGAACACCTCGCGGTAGATGCGCTCTTGCTCTGCTACCGCGGGCTCGGTTTCGCGGTCCAGGAAGCACAATTCGGTGCGGAACAGGCCGACGCCTTCGGCCGGTGTTCGGCGCGCGGCCTGCGCGCCTGGGCCATCTTGGACGTTGACCAGTACTTCCACCCGGTGACCGTCCGCGGTTGCGCCCGGCCCGGTCCAGGCGGCGTCTCGGGCCGTCCGGGCACGGAACCGCTCGACCGCGCGTGCCGCAACCTCGGGATCGGGATCGATGACTACGCGCCCGGACGAGCCGTCCAGCAGGACGGGCGTACCCGCCGCGATTGCGTCGAGACCGGCCACCGCGACGACACAAGGAATGCCGAGTTGCCGCGCGATGATCGCCGTGTGGCTGGTAGGCCCGCCGAATGACGTCGCCAAGCCGATGATGAGCGAGGGGTCGAGGCCCGCCGCATCCGCGGGCGCGAGGTCGTCGGCGAGCAGGATCGAGGGCTCTGTCGGCACCGGGATGCCTGGTTCGGGCGCGCCGGCCAGTTCGGCGACGACCCGATCGCAGACGTCCCGGAGGTCTGTCACGCGTTCGGCCATCAGCCCGCCGAGCTTGATGAACATCTCGGCGAACTGGTCGGTGGCCGCGACCGCCGCCGCACGCGCCGGTGTGCCGGCCGCGATCAGCTTCTGCGCCACACCGAGCCAGCCGCGGTCGGTGGCCATCGCGGCGTTCGCGGCGAGGACTTCCGCGGCGGCGCCGCCGGCCCGGGCCGCTCGTCCCCGCAAACGGTCCGCGACCGTGGCCGCTGCCGCCAGGAACGCCGCTTGCTCGGATGCCCGACCGGGCTCGGGAATCGAATCAGTCGACTCCGCAACGCGTAGACGGGCACCCGGCCGGACAGCGGGCGCACATGCTACCCCGGAGACCGCCGGTGTGCCGCACAGTACTAACGATTCCATTTCTACCTGCAAAGATCCCGTCATCCGTCGCCTACCTCCACACCTGAACCGGCGAGCCCGATTCCCTGCCCATCCGATCTTCGATGTGATCCAGACTACGCCATGCGATTGACAAAGCAACACATTCAGATATAAAACAACATAAACAAACATCGAACCGGGAGGTCGGATGTACGCCGAGGAACGGCAGCAGGCGATCGCGACGCTGGTCGGGCAACGAGGGCGCGTGTCGGTCACCGAGCTGTCCGATCAATACGGCGTCACGACCGAGACAGTCCGGCGCGATCTCGCGGTCCTGGACCGGATGGGCTTGGTCAGGCGTGTGCACGGCGGCGCGGTGCCTGCCGCGGCGCTGACCGCGATCGAGCTCGGCACCGGCGAACGCGAGCACAGCCGCGCGGCGGAGAAAGACCGCATCGCCAAAGCGGCGTTGGAATTCCTGCCGCCCACCGGTGGCAGTGTCCTGTTCGACGCGGGCACCACCACCGCGCGGATCGCCGCACTGCTGCCGACCGACCGCGAGCTGGTAGCGGTCACCAATTCGGTGCCGATCGCGGCCCGCCTCAGCGGGCACGCCGCGGTGCGGTTGCACCTGCTCGGCGGACGCGTCCGCGGCGTCACCCAGGCCGCCGTCGGCCCGGAGACCCAGCGCATGCTCGCCGAACTGCGGGTCGATGTCTGCTTTCTCGGGGCCAACGCGCTCACCACCTCGCACGGCCTGTCCACCCCGGACATCGATGAGGCCGCGGTCAAGCGAGCCATGGTGGCCAGCGCGCACCGCGTCGTCGTGGTCGCCGACTCCACCAAGGTCGGCCGCGAGGATCTGGTGCGATTCGCGGAGGTCGAGGACGTCGACGCCCTGGTCACCGACACCGGCGTGCCGGATTCGGTGCGCAGCGAGCTCAGCGCCTCCGGCCTCGAGGTGGTCACGGCATGATCGTCACGCTGACCGCCAACCCCAGCATCGACCGCACCGTAACCCTCACCGAGGCGTTGCGCCGGGGCGCGGTGCACCGCGCCGCCACCGTGAGCTCGCATCCCGGCGGTAAGGGCGTCAACGTGTCGAGAGTGGTCGCCGCGGCGGGCCGCGCGACCGTGGCCGTGCTGCCCGGCAACACCGGAGATCCGCTGCTGCGGCAGCTGAGCGACGCGGGCATCGCCTACCGGGCTGTTCCGATGCCCGGGACGGCGCGGACCAATCTCACGATCGCGGAAACCGATGGGACCACGACGAAGATCAACGAACCCGGTCCCCCGCTGACCACTGCCTGCGCTGCTGCCCTTGCCGAGACGCTCGAGGACCTCGCCCATGCCGCGTCCTGGGTGGTGCTGTCGGGCTCGCTGCCTCCGGGAGTGCCCCCCGACTGGTACGTCGCATTGCTCCGGCGGCTGCGCGGCATTCCGGTGGCGCTCGACGCCTCGGATGCGCCGCTGCGGGCGGTCGCCGCCACCTTCGGCTCCCACCCGCCGAGGTTGCTGAAACCGAACACCGAGGAACTCGGTCAGCTCACCGGTGCCGACCCCGCCGAACTGGAGGATCCGGTGGCCGCCGCACGCGCCGCCGCGACGCTGGTCGAGCGGGGCGTCGAGACGGTCCTCGCGACGCTCGGCAAGGCGGGCGCCGTCTTGGTCACCCCCGGCGGCGCCTGGTACGCGCCCGCGCCGAGCGTGACACCGCGCAGCACGGTCGGTGCGGGGGATTCGGCCTTGGCCGGCTACCTGCTCGCCGACTCGGACGGCGCCGGGCCCACCGAACGGTTGCGCCGCGCAGTCGCCTACGGCAGCGCCGCCGCCGCACTTCCCGGCACCGGCGTACCCGGGCCACACGACATCGACCTCGCCGCCGTCTGCGTCACGGCGCTGGACGCCCTGCACAACACCTGAAGGAGGCCATGGTGGCCGACTCGATCATCTCCGAGGATCTGATCACCCTCGACGCCGATCTCGGCGCCGCCAAGGAGACGGTGATCGCCGCACTCGCCGAGCGCTTGGCCGGAACCGGCCGTGCGCGAGACGCCGCGGCACTGCGCGACGCGGCGCTCGCCCGGGAAGCCCAGTCCGCGACCGGACTTCCCGGTGGGATCGCGATTCCGCACTGCCGCGCCGCGACCGTCACCGAAGCCTCTCTCGCGTTCGCCCGGCTCGCCCCGCGAGTCGATTTCGGCGCCCCGGACGGTCCGGCCGACCTCGTCTTCCTGATCGCCGCGCCGGAAGGCGCGGGGGCCGAGCACATGAAACTGCTGTCCAGCCTGGCGCGTGCGCTGGTGAAGCCGGAGTTCGTCGCTGACCTGCGTGCGGCGGCGACGCCCGCAGACATCGTGGCCCTGGTCGAGGGTGTCCTCGAAGCTCCCGCTACCACTACCACCTCGCGCAGCAGCATCGCCGCGGAGAACGCGAGTGCGGGCGTGGCACCCGGGCATGAGGAACCGGCTGCCGGGCGCACCATCGTGGCGGTCACCGCCTGCCCGACCGGAATCGCGCACACCTACATGGCCGCCGATGCCCTGGTCGCCGCGGGCGAACGCGCCGGTGTCACCGTGCACGTGGAAACACAGGGGTCCAGCGGCAGCACTCCCCTCGGCGAGGAGGTCATCGCGGCCGCCGCCGCGGTGGTCTTCGCCACCGACGTCGGCGTGCGCGGGCGCGACCGGTTCGCGGGCAAGCCCGTCGTGGCTTCCGGGGTCAAACGGGCGATCAACGAGCCGGATGCGATGATCGCCGATGCGCTGCGTACCGCGGACGATCCCGGTGCAGCCACCGTCACCGGCCGCGCACCCGACGAAAAGCCTTTCTCCGCAGCGAGATCCGAAACCCTCGGCTGGGGCACCCGCCTGCGCCAAATCCTGCTGACCGGCGTCAGCTACATGATCCCGTTCGTCGCGGCGGGCGGCCTGCTCATCGCGCTCGGCTTCCTGCTCGGAGGCTACGAGATCGCCGACAACGCCAAGACCATAGTGCTGGACAACTCGCTGACGGCGTTGCCCGATGGCGGACTGGCCACCTATCTCGGCGCGGTGATGTTCCAACTCGGCTCTCTCGCATTCGGCTTCCTGGTGCCCGCGCTGTCGGGCTACATCGCCTTCGCCATCGCCGACCGCCCCGGCCTCGCACCGGGATTCACCGCGGGAGCCGTCGCGGTGTTCGTCGGGGCCGGATTCCTCGGCGGTTTGGTCGGCGGACTGATCGCCGGGTTCGCGGCGCTGTGGATCGCGCGCTTCGCGGTCCCGCAGTGGGCCAGGGGTCTGATGCCGGTGGTGGTGATCCCGCTGTTCGCGTCACTGATCGTCGGCGCGGCCATGTTCATCGTGCTCGGCAAGCCGCTCGCCGCGGTGACCAGCGGACTCACCAGCTGGCTCAACGGGCTGTCCGGCACGTCCGCGATCACGCTCGGAGTCATGCTCGGCCTGATGATGTGCTTCGATCTCGGCGGACCGGTCAACAAGGCCGCTTATTCCTTCGCCGTCGCCGGACTGGCCGTCACCGATATCGCGTCACTGCGCATCATGGCCGCGGTGATGGCCGCGGGCATGGTGCCGCCGCTGGCCATGGCGCTGGCCACCACGATCAGACCCCGGCTGTTCACCACCGCCGAACGCGAAAACGGCAAAGCCGCGTGGCTGCTGGGGGCGTCGTTCATCTCCGAGGGCGCTATTCCGTTCGCGGCCGCCGACCCGCTGCGGGTCATACCTTCCATGATGACGGGAGGCGCCGTCACCGGGGCGCTGATCATGGCCACCGGAACCACGCTCAGCGCACCGCACGGCGGCATTTTCGTCTTCTTCGCGGTGGGGCACATCCTGTGGTTCCTCACCGCCCTCGCCGCGGGCACGCTCGTCGGCGCGGTCTGCGTCACGGTCGCCAAAGAACTGGTCCGCACGCGGACCGCCGTACCGTCTCCGTCCCCCTCCACCGTTACCGCTGGATAATCGTCCCCAGAGAAGGAGTCCCCGCCATGCTGCAAACAACCGTCGAGGTCGGCTCGTCCATCGGCCTGCACGCCCGTCCCGCCAACATCATCGCCGAAGCTGTCCAAGCCGCGGGCGTTCCCGTCACCCTCTCGCTCGCCGGCGGCGATCCGGTCGACGCGGGATCGGCGCTGATGATCATGACCCTCGGCGCCACACAGGGCACCCCGGTCGTGATCACCAGCGACGACCAAGCCGCGCTGGACAAGGTCGCCGCACTGGTGGCCGCCGATCTCGATACCTGAGCGGCACCACGATCGACGAAGTGATCTCGTCGCCCGGTAGGAATCGTCGACAGTTCGGGGCTCTTGGACAGAACTTCGCAACCAGAATTCGGAATCCGCTTCCCACCCTTTGAGCCACCTCGTGATGGTGAATCCACTCTCGAACCATCCGTGACGTATTCCGGGACAGACAAGAATCGGGTCCGAAACGGGTACCGGGTCTTGTTCAGCCCGAATGACGCGACTCATCGCTGCTGCAACGTCTTTCGTGCAATCATTCGGTGATCGAGTCGCGGCGGCGTCGGCCGCGATCACTTCGACACCGATGGGGGCGGGAGTGCGTTCTTTTCTTCGCGTTTCGCTGCGGCCGCTGTTCGTGATACTCGTTATGGTGGCGGTGCTACCCGCCTGCGGCAGCGACCGCAACTTCGGCACGGCGACCAGCGCAGGCCAAGGCTTCGCGATTCTCAGCACCGATTCCGGTCTCGCCATCACCGATGGCATCGGCGCTCGGACATTGACGTCTTTCGCTCCCAAAGACGGGAACTGGAACGGCGCAGCTGCCGCCTGGCGCGACCGCGGCACTGCGTTCGTGGTGTCCGGCAACGTGATCGGCATCGTCGACGCAACGGGTGAGCGCCGTACCGCACCCTGCATGGACTGCCGCGGCGTCGCGCTCGCGGGCGACATCGCGATCACCGCGCGAGCGAACTACCGGGCCGGGGACGGCTTCGACCTCGTCGAATTCGACGGCAGCCTCGGCGAGATCCGTTCCACACCGTCGGCTCGACTGAACGAACGCTGGCTCGGCATACGCACCGACGAGGACTCCCGGCCGCCGGACGTGCTGGCGGCGACGGACGAGCACATCTACCTGACCTACGCCTCACGGCTCGGCGGTGCGCGCCGGGGACCTCAGGTCGTCGCGCGATATTCCCGCGCCGGGCAGTTGCTGAGCTACTTGATGATCGACGGAAAAACCTTCGACGCCGAGGTCTCGCCCGACCAGCGCTATCTGGCGCTCACCGCGGGCGGATCCGGCGGAGCCTGTATCACCATCGCCCATCTTCGCGTGGTCGATCTCGCGGAGATGCGCGAACTGGACACCTACCCCGATCGCCCATTGGCCCGCATGACGTCCTCGGGCACGTTGTCCGATCCGTGGTTCTACATCGACAGTCTGCGCTGGGCCGACGGCAAGGTCGTGGTCACCGGCCAGGTGCACGCACCACCGCGCGACGAGACGTGCGATCCGGCACCGCAGTCCTGGATCCGTACGTACGACGTCCGGACCCAAACGTTCACAGACGCACTGGCCGAATCCGACCGCGCGTCGCAGGTGATCGGACCGACGTGCGGCGACACGATCGGCTACACGGGCGCCGACGACAAGCGGTCGGTTGTCGTGGTCTCCGGCGGCGTCCGTAAAGAGTTCCCCAAGTCCGCGGTGCTGGCCGCCACCTCCGGGAGTCTGTCGTGCTGAACGAAACGCCCACGCCGACAGACGAATCACGACCGCGGTTCGACGCGTTCATCTCCTATCGAGCGCAGACCTCGAGCAAGGCCGCGCACCAGTTGCAGCGCGCGCTCGTCGCCTTGTCGAAACGGCATCGTCCCGACGGCGATCTCATTTCTTTGTTCTTGGACACCCAGTCCCTCATCGCGGGCAAGCTCAGCGGGGAGATCAAGAACGCGCTGAAGAATTCCCGCTGCCTGATCGTCCTACTCGGTCCGGACACTTACAAGTCTCCGTGGGTGGATCTCGAGATCCGGCATTGGCTGGACAACGGGGGCGACGTGTCCCGCCTGTTCCTCGTGCGGCACGACCCGTCGGTAGATCTGAAGTGGGATGACGCGCGCAACGATTTCGCCGAACCACGATTCCTGCCGTCGGCGCTGGCGAAGCGGTTCCCCGAGGAGCAGAAGTGGGTCGAATTGCAGAGTTCTCTGACGGGAACCGACGAGACCGCGCTGGTGGGCTTGTACGCACCGATCGCGGGGATACGTCCCGAGGACCTGCTGCTCGCCGAGGCGAACTTCCAGCAGCGCCGCCAGCGACAGACGAGGGCGATCGTGTCGGCGCTGAGTATTCTGCTGGTGATGGCGCTCGTCGCGGCCACCATGGCGTTCTCCAATTGGCGTAGCTCCGAGAGCAATCGTGCGCGCGCGGACCGAGAGGCCGTGCAGGCCAGAGCAGAAGCGAACGCGGCGCAAGCGCTGCTCGCCGCCGGGGACTCCGCAGCACGCGGCATCCGGCTGGGCGTCGAAGCCGCGCAACTCTCCTCGAGCACCAGCGTCCGAGCCGCATTGCTCGCCGTCGCGGATTCCAGTGCCGTACTGCAGCACGCGTTCGAGTTCCCGCGTGCGGACGCCGGCTATCCCGGCACGGGTGTCGCCTTCTCACACGACGGTTCGCACCTTTTCGCCTGGGGGCATGCTCCGGACGACGACGATTCGTATCTGGTCCAGTGGGACCTGGAGACCGGGCGGCAACTGTTCGCGACGCGGCTGCGTGTACCGAACCTCAGTGGGATCGCCTCGGTCGGATCCCGCTGGGCCGCCGGTTGTAGCGACGCGGGTCCACTGATCATCTCGTTGGCCACCCGGGAGGCCCGAAGGCTGGACGCCGCCTGGTCGCGTTCCTGGTCGTGCACACTGCACACGTTCGCCGGTGGCCTCCTCGTCACCACGCAGGAGAAGGGCGGATCGCAAGGCATTTCGTATTTCGCCAACCATGGGGGCGAAACGACCGAACTGGCGGGCATGCCCAGCGTCGCCGTACGGCCCGAGGATCCGGCGGCCGTCGTCGCTGGTGCGGGCGGCATCGCCGTAGTGCGCGCCGACGGCGTGCATCGGCTCGGCGATCAGCCGGTGCGCACGGTTGATGTGCTGGACAACTCGGGCGGTTTCGCCGTTCGCGCGGACGATCGGCGCTGGCTCCTCGGGCGCCCCGACCAGGACGGATACCAACTCACCGAAGTGAGGGCGAGCCCGGAAGCGGTCGACTCCGCACCAAGGCTCACTCTGTCCGGACTCACCGGTGAACTCGCCGAAGTAGCGGCGGACGGCACGGTGTTCATGCCCGGCACCCCCGGTTCTGTCCGCATCGAGAGCCGGGCGCGCGAGGAGCGGTTCTTCCACTCCACACGGATCCGGCCTGTCGAGGACGGTTTCGTCGTCGTATTCCGGGATGGCGCCTCGGTTGTCTGGCCGCCCGGCGAAGTGTCGTACCCGCCGCTGGTCAAAGACATGCCTCGCGACACCTGGCGGGCGCTGCCCTCGGGGTGGAGCCAGGGCGCGGGCCGAGCCGGGGAAGATGCCGTCCTCGGCGCCTGCGCGAACGGTGAACAGGTATACCTCACCGGCGGCACGCAATCCACGGCCGTCTGGGCCGTGGACGCCAACCGCCTCGCACGCAGGTTCAACGGTTTCGCCACCTCCGGTCCGGCCTGCGGTGTCGTCTCCGTCGACGAGGGGCTCCGATTCTCCGCCCACGGCGATGGCGCGGCCGGAAATACTGTTCTCCGAAAAAGCTCGGCATACGACGGGCTGGCGCTGAGCACCGACGAGTCGAAAATCGCGGTCGTTCAAGCCGAGTTGCCGATCGAAGTGCTCTCGAGTAAGGGCGCCTCCAACCAACCCTGGGGGATGCGGCAGATGCCCCTGCCCGAGACGACGACCGCGCTGGGCGCGCTCCGCGTGATCAAAGGATACGACCATGTGCGGATAGTGCGGCCCGACGGCAAGGTACAGAACTGGCGCGACGAGAAGGCGGGCACTGTGCTCGCCGTGCACCCCGCGGGCAAGGAGATTCTCGCCGATTTCCTCGGGCCGGGAACCCGTGCGATCCTGATCACCGAGACCGGAAAAATCGGCGACGCCGACAACTTCTGCGCCGTGCGACCTGCGAAGTACGTTCCGGCTCCGGGTTTCCAGACATCCAAGAAGTCGGCCCGACAGGCGCTGCTGGTAGCCGCGGGGCCACGTGGCACGATCGACTGCCACAGCGGAAAACTCGTGGACGCGATCCCGCCCGACCGAGTCGTCGACTACGGCATCGACGACGACCGCGGCCGCATCCTCTGGCGCGACGAAGCAGGACGACTGCAGATCACCGGATGGGACGGCGATTCCTCCGACGTCCGCACCACGCCCGCACCCGTGGAGGTCAGCAGGCCGGGCGCGCGCGTCTCGGTGTCGGACTCGCTGATCGCGGGAATCGCCGAAGGCGAGGGGCTGCTGCGCATCTACCGGTCCGCCTCCGGCGGCTGGCAACAGCAGACGACTATTCCCGTGACAGTGCAACGTATCGTCGGCCTCGCCCTGGCCGATCACGGCACCCTCGCAGTCGTGGTGGCCGAGGATTCGACCTTCGAGATCTTCGACATCGCGACCGGTCGCCGCCTCATGACCAGTCGCCAATCAATAGACACCACCATGCATCCGCAAAGAATCGCGCTGTACGAATCGGATGGCTTCATCACCATCCTGCTGTATCGAAAGGATGAGTTGACTTCGCAGCGCGCCGTCGAGATCCCGATCACGGTTCCGCTGCTGATCGACCAGCTGTGTACCGCGTACTCGGCGCCTGCTTGCTCCGGTGCTGGAGGGTGAGGATGAACTCCGACATAGACGTCTTCCTGTCCTACGCGCGCAAGGCAGATGAGGACATCGCTCCCGCACTGCAACAAGGCCTGGAGACGCCCGGCCAAACCATGGAGCAGCGCCCCGCGGGTATTCCGCGACCGTACCGAGCCCTCCGCCCGCACTATCTGACCAGCTTTCGCCGACCTCGTGAGTCTTGTTCGCGCCACCGCAACGGGCGTCAGTCGCGGTATATCGCTACGTGAGCGCCGGCGGCGGTTCCGATGCTGAAAGGACCTGCACACGCGGCCGCGCCATGACCTGATGGACTGAACGAACCGCTCCATGAGCCGCTGTAAGGACCGAAGGCCATCAACGGGAAGGCATTCGGCACACCGTGCAAGCCGAAGCAGTCGACGATCAGGGCGTACTCCCTGCCGGCCGGGGCGTCGTGATCATGACATGTCGCCGTCGCACTGGTCAGCTCCCGCGTGATGACGCAGTCCTGTGGCGCGGCCTGAGCCGTCCCGGAACCGGCTACCGCCGCAACGCCCAGACCCAGCACCGCGGCGGCCGCAACTCGTGCGGTGGCGACTATCGGTCTTCTCATTCGAATCCCTCTCGGTGGAGATCGCTCCAAGCGTGGTCCGGCGACTTTCGGTTTCCTGCACGAGGTTGTTACGACGGACCGACTCGCCGACTACCGCGATCAGGGCCGGACCGGTCGCAGCGCAGGATGTGGGTCCAGACCGTTGCCCGGCGGACGGGCAACGGGACGTTGCGGGTCGGTTGCCTTGCCTGCCGACGAGTAGCGTTGACTCGCAGACGATTTCGATGACAAGTTGCCTCCGTGGAGGGATGATGGAGTCTCGTTGGATAGACAGATCATCCGGTGAGATCCGGGTCCAGGGAGGGTTTCTGTCGTGGGCAAAGTCAGCACCAAAGGGGAATGGACGCGTGTCAGCGTCGACGAGACACAGTTCGAAGGTCTGAGAAAACCTGGCGTCGCATCCAGCAGCGGCATCAGATCCAGCATCAGGTGGGGCAGCGCGCAGGACAGCGAGAAGAGCGGTTATGACTTCACGGGTCTCACCGACGTCGATGCCCGCCTGGACGGCAAGGATTTCAATCTCGGCATCTTCGCGCACTACAACCGCCGAATCCACCTCGAGCACACGCAGTTCCGGGTGTACCTGAAGGTCACGGTGGACTTCCAGGACGAGGGGTTCGACCACACCTTCACACTGCGTTTCCGCCATAACGAGACGGCCAACCAGCCTGGCGACGTGTCCGACGTGGTCAAACTGCCCGTAGTCCACGAGAACGACATCGTGTACATCGACGACACCGAATACAAGGTGTCGATCACGGGTTTCTTGGATCAGACCGGGCAGGTGATCCCGCAGTTCCAGAATCCCGAGGGCAGAACCAAAAGAGTCTGGCTCGTTGCCCGGTTCGAGCCGACGGATGAGCCGGGCTCCTGACCCCAGCACCGATCCCGCCGACGCAGGACCTCACCGCCGTGCGGCGAAAACAGGCACGGCGGTCCGGCTCAGCAGGGGCTACGAGCGCGTGAACCGGCCCGCCATTCTCGCGCGCAGCGACCGGACACGGGTAGCCGAGCACCCGACCGGAGTTCGGATGCACAGCCCAGCGCCCGCGGCGCGCGCTCCGGGCCGGTAATCGAGGCGACGGCGTCCCGCGGGCGGCTCGAATGCTACTGTGACCGAGCGCTGGTTGCCGCTCGTCCCCCGGACGGGCGGCTCGTAAGAGGGAATCCGGTGGGAATCCGGAGCTGCCCCGCAGCGGTATGTGGAAACGACCGCGGTCATCAGCACTGGGCTCCGAGCCCGGGAAGCGACCGCCAGTAGGCGAGGCCGAAGGTTCCGGTGTCACGTCCACGAGCCCGAAGACCTGCCCGCGTGGCCGAGCCGATGGCGCGGCCTTCTGTCGACTCCGAGGGAGCGGTTGACGAGGTATGGGTCCTGTGGTGCTCGCCTGCCCGCGCACATCCGATTTCGAGACGGTGTGGGTAGAGCTGGACCGATGAGAAGTGTCGAGAGGCGCCGGCTGTCGGTCGCCGTGCTGGTCCCCAGCCTGATCACGGCGCTGGCAGTGGCCTGCGTGCTCGCTCTGGCGCTGGGCGCGGCTCATATCCCCTGGCGTGACACGGTCTGGTTCCTCTGGGCCGAACTCACCGGCGGGACGGTGGTCGCCGCCGACGTCGCCAACTATCGGATCGTCGTCGATTCCCGGCTGCCCCGCGTACTCTTGGCGGCCCTGGTCGGAGCCGGTCTCGGCGGGGTCGGACTGCTCGTACAGGCTATGGTCCGCAACGCGCTCGCCGACCCATACGTCCTCGGGATCTCCTCGGGTGCGTCGGTGGGCGCTACCGCAGTCGTACTCTTCGGGGTCTTCGGCGCGCTCGGTATCTACGCGCTGTCGACCGCCGCCTTCGCCGGGGCGCTGGGCGCCACGGTGCTCGTCTATCTGATGGCGCGTTCGGCCTCTGGGCTGGTGCCGCTGCGCCTGGTGCTCACCGGTACCGCCATCGGCTACGGCTTCTCCGCGGCGACGACGGTGCTGGTATTCCTTGCCCCGCACGGGGATGCCGCCCGTTCCGTGATGTTCTGGCTGCTCGGGAGTCTGGCCGGGACAACCTGGCGAATGGTGCCACTGGTCGCCGGGGTTGCGGCGATCGGACTGGCGGTCATCGCCGTGTACGCGCGACACCTCGACGCACTGTCGATGGGAGACGAGGTCGGCGCCGCTCTCGGGATGAACGCCTCCCGGTTCCGGCTGCTCCTGTTCGTCGTCTCCGCCGCGATGACGGGATGTTTCGTTGCGGTTTGCGGGGCGATCGGCTTCGTCGGACTGGTGGTTCCGCATATCGCCAGACTGCTGGTGGGCGCCGGCCACCGGCGCCTCACCATCGTGACACCGCTACTGGGCGCCGTGTTCCTGGTGACCGCGGACCTGTTGGCGCGGACACTCTTACCACCGCAGGAGTTACCCCTGGGCGCGATCACCGCGGCGGTGGGGGTTCCCGTGTTCGTTCTGTTGATGCGACGCCGCGGCGCACTGGTGGAGCACGGCTGATGCGGGTCGACTACGAGAATGTCACGGTCGAGTTCGACGGCACGACGGTCGTCGAGGCGGTGACCTTGGCCGCCGCGCCAGGAGAGTTCATCGGCATCGTGGGCCCGAACGGCAGCGGTAAGTCCACCCTGCTGCGTTGCCTCTACCGCGCACTGTCGCCGACGACGGGACGAGTCCTGGTCGGCAGTACGGATATCGCGGCGATCAGCATGCGCGAGAACGCCCGTCAGGTAGCGGCGCTCACCCAGGATACGACTACTCCGTTCGACTTCACCGCCGCCGAGGTCGTCGCCACCGGACGACTACCGCATACCGCGCTGCTGCGGGGCACGCACCGACGCGACCGGGGGATCTGTTCCGCGGCGATGGCGACGGCCGATATCGGGCATCTCGCGTCGCGCGGATTCCTGTCGCTGTCGGGCGGTGAGCGCCAGCGTGTTCTGATCGCGCGGGCGCTTGCCCAGCAGCCGCGCGTTCTGGTCCTGGACGAGCCGACCAATCACCTCGATGTCCATCACCAGTACAGCGTTCTGTCCGCGGCGCGAGATCTGGGCATCACCGTGGTGGCGGCGCTGCACGACCTCAATCTGGCCGCCCAGCACTGCGACCGGATCTTCGTCCTGCACGCGGGCCGGCTCGTGTGTTCGGGCCCCCCGAACGAGGTGATCACCACCGAGGTGATCACCCGTTGGTTCTCGATCGGCGGCCATATCGTCAGCCACCCCCGGCTGGGCGTCCCGCAGATCATCTTCGACCAGAAGGAACGATAGATGAGGTCATCCCCGGTGATCACGGCAATTGCTGTCACGTGCGTACTCGTCACGGCAGCTTGCGGCGCCGAGGTGCAGCAGGCCCCGAGGAACGTGAGCGGTCAGTCGGTGACGGTCACCAACTGCGGCGCTCCGCTCACCGTCGACGGTGTCCCCGAGCGGGTGATCACCAACGACACGGGGATCACCGAGATGATGTTGGCCCTCGGTTTGGCCGATCGGCTGGTCGGCTACACCAGCTACCCCGGTAAGGAACGCGACATCGCCACCTCACCGTGGCAGGCCGACTTCGAACGCGTGCCGCCGCTCGGTGACGCCTTCACCCGCGAAGTCGTCCAGGCCGCCGCCCCCGATTTCGTCTTCGCCGGCTGGAACTACGGATTCAAGGAGTCCACGGGTATGACCCCGGAATGGGTGCGGTCGATCGGGGCGGTGCCGTACCAGTTGACCGAGGCATGCCGACAGCCCGGAACGAATCGCCGCGGGGTTATGGAACCGCTCGACGCCCTGTACACAGACCTGACCAACCTGGGCGAGATCTTCGATGTGCGCGAGAAGGCGGGCGAACTGGTCTCCCGATACCAGGAACAGGTCGCCGTAGCCGCCGACAGTGCACCGGCCGGACAGCAACCGGTCCGGGTCTTCCTGTTCGACAGCGCGACACCGGAACCGTTCACCTCGGGCCGTACCGCCGCACCGTCGCAGATCATCCGCGAAGCGGGTGGCGCCAATATCTTCGACGATTTGAACGATTCGTGGACCACGACCTCGTGGGAGGCCGCGGCACAGCGGGATCCGCAGGCGATCGTGATCGTCGACTACGGCGCGGGCCCGGAGAACTCGGTGCAAGCGAAGATCGAGCAATTGCGCGCCCATCCGCTGATGGCCGGAACAGCGGCTGTCCGCGAGAACAACATCATCGCGTTGCCCTACGCCGCGTTGGTCGAAAGTCCACGCAACCCCCAGGCCGTCGTCACAATAGCCGGGTTCCTCCGTTCCAAAGGATACTGAGCATCGCTGATCACTTGTACCCGGCAGCGGCGTACAGCTTTCCGGGCGGAATTCTCCGATCGGACGTGATGATCACGCCGCAACCGATGAACATCGTGCAGGTTGCGTCATCGAAACCGACCCTGCCGTCACCGCCGCTGGATTCGGCTGAGCCCTGATCACCTCGGTGCTGACCGAGATCGGGCCGGTCCACATCGAGGCACCCCGAGACACGAACTCGTCGTTCGATCCGGTGATGCCGCTGGGCGAGCGGTCGCCGCGAGAGGTGCCGGGCGCAGAGCATCCTTGATTAGCTAACTGCATGCTGTACTGGAGCAACGCCATAATGCAGACGGTGAAATCCCGCTGATCGGCAGAGACACACGGCAGAATGCGGCTATGCACACATTTGCTAGATTGTTGCAGGCCACTGTCGCCGGAGCGCTGGTCGTGGTAGCCGGTCATGGAGTCGCGCCCGCGCCTGCCGCGAGCGAGACCCATATTCAATTACCCTGGCCGACCCCTGAGCCGGAGGCAGTGCAGGCGTCGGGAGCAGCGCTGGCAGAGGGAATCACCGGCACGGTGCTGTGGTCGCGACAGCCGAACATCCCGGTCCCGATAGCCAGTATCACCAAGGTGATGACGGCACTGGTAGTGATCAACTCCGGCGACCTCGACCGGGGCATTACCGTGCCGCAGGAGATCATCGCCTACTGCACCAAGTACGACGGAAGCAACGCGGGCCTGGTCCCCGGTGAAGTGCTCACCGCGCGACAACTCCTGTACGCGATGCTGCTGCCGTCCGGCTGCGACGCCGCCTATACCCTTGCCGAGGCCTACGGGCCCGGCCAAGACGGCTTCCTCGCCAGAATGAACGACACCGCGCGTCACATGCGCTTGGCAGGGACACATTTCACCGACCCCAGCGGGCTGCCCGCCCCCACCGACCACTCCACCTACTCCACACCAGCGGACCTGGTGGCCCTCGGCCTGCGCGCGATGAGCACGCCAGTGTTCCGAGAGATCGTCGGGTCGAAGAGCTATCACCTGCCCGCAGGCCCGAACAACCGGGCACACCTCTGGCAGACCACGAATCTGCTGCTGCGCGACTATCCCGGCACCATCGGCATCAAAACCGGATACACCGACGCCGCGGGAACCTGCCTGCTGTTCGAAACGGTCAGGGCGGGAATACCGCTGATCGGTGTAGTCCTGCACAGCTCGCCCGACAGCGACGTCGCCGCCAAGAACGACGCCGAGCGCATGCTGAACTGGGCCTACGACCCGATCCTGAGCCTGCTGCCGATCGATTGACACCGAACGCGGCAGACCGGCCAACCGCACCGCACACCAGAATGATTCGCCGCGACAAATACGACCGGGTGGCGCCACGAGGGACCCGCACGCCACGAGCACCTGGGTGATCGAAATTCGCAATCAGATGTCACCCAGGTTCTCGATCTGAATCAACCCGAGGGTGTGCCTGGCCATGATCACCGCCTGGCGCGAGTCCGCGGTGTTCGAATCAGGCCAGATAGGCGGCGATGCCGTCGAGCAGCTTGCCGAGGCCGAACTCGAACACGCCCCCGGCGACGGCACGCGTACCAGGGTCGCCGCCTGCTCCTGCGGTCAGAATGGCCATCAGTGCCGGGTACCGCGCGGGCTGCCCGTAGCGCTGGACCATCTCCGGGTCGAGTATGGGGCCGACGTACCCCGCTGCCCCGCGGCCCAGTGCCGGGTCGATCTCCAGGCGCGCAACACCGCTGACGAAAGCGTTGACGGAGAAGACTACATCGCCGATGGCCTCCGGTGGCAGCGCGGTATCGAGGAGAGCGCTCATCGCGGCCTCTCCCCATGCGGCCTCATTCGGGCCCATCCAGCGATTGCTCGCACCGACCGCCAATATCCAAGGGTGGCGTAGATACATCTCACGGGTTCGGCGCGCCCAGTGTTCGAGAGCTGCCCGCCAGTCACCCATGGGCAGGTCGAGCCGTTCGGCCATGGCTGTATCGAGCATGAGGGCGACGAGGTCGTCCTTGCTCGGCACATGCCGGTACAGCGACATGGTGGCCGAGCCGAGTTCGGTGGCGACCCGTTGCATCGACAGCGCGCCGATCCCGTCCGCGTCCGCGATGGCGATGGCCGCCTCGACGATGCGATCCAGGGTCAACGCCGGCCGTCGGCCGCGGCCGGAACGTTCAGTGCCCGACCACAGCAGTCGCGCCACGCGCGGTAGTTCCTCGGCCACTTCGCTCCTCACGCCTTCGTATTGCGTATGCACTACGCTATTGCGTATAAACTACGCAATAGTATCGTCCTCGCGATCTACGGGTGGTCCACTATGGCAATACCGACTAGTCCTCCGAAATCACCTGCGCCGAAACCACATCGGCGATCATGGTGGCAGCGCCCCTGGATGGGGCCGCTGCTGGTACTGACGTTCGCCTTCGTCGCTTTCTCCCTGCCGCCATATCTGACGCTGGATCCGACCCGGTCGCGGGTCCCCGACCCGGGATTCGCGCCGCACTACCCACTGCTCGTCGTGCACGTAGTGTGTGGGTCGATCGCCATCCTCGTTTGCGGATTCCAGGTCTGGCCGTGGTTTCGGCGCAAGCATCCCGTTTCACATCGGCGGTTGGGTCGCTGGTACGTCATCGCCGGTGTGCTACCCGCAGGGCTCGCCGGACTGGTGATCGGTGCGACCAGCCCCTTCGGTCCGGTCGCCCGGGTCGGCAACGTCATGCTTGCGACGTTGTGGCTCATCACCACCCTCACCGGCTGGCGCATGGCCCGGCGCCGCCGATTCGCCGAGCATCGCCGCTGGATGATCCGCAGCTTCGCGCTCACCCTGTCCATCATGCTCAACCGGGTACTCGGCGTAGCGCTGCTGCTCATCCTGAGTCCCCAGCTGAACAGCACCTTTCATGGCGACGAGGAGCTACTCACGCAGACGATCGCAGGCATCGGCACTTGGCTCGGTTGGACGCTGTCACTGCTGACCGCCGAATGGTGGATCGAACGCGGACAGCGGGTGCAGAAGACCCGACCCGCGCCCGAAAGAGCTCGAGCCATGTGAATTGCCGCGACGAACACGTCCGCAAGCTGGTTTCGGAGCTCCGGCCGGTTATCTGATCATGCGCGGGAGTGGCTGTCCTACAGGAGCTCTCACAATGCGGCGTTCTGGCGCTGTGCCGAATGGGCGGGTAAAGTGATCGTTGTACTCTAGCTCGAGCACCCCCGATGCGGCGGCACCACACACAGCAGGAGGAACAGGATGTTCGTCTCCGAAGACCTGATCGCAGCCGGTGGACAGCCAGGTTGGAAGTCGATGGCCCGCAACTCGCAGAGCCGGTCATGACGAGCCCCGATGTGGCCGTGGTGCGCCCCTTGCGGCCGGATAAGCGGGCTTCCATCTTGCGGGGAGCACGTACGGTGTTCTGCCGCGACGGCTACACCCGCGCCTCCATCGACGCCATCGCAGGCGAGTCCGCGGTGTCGACGCGCACTATCTATAAGCACTTCGCCGATAAGAAGCAGCTGTTCACCGCGGTGATTGTCGATAGTGCCGCGCATGCCCGTACCAGTCGATGTGCTGCGATCGATCACCATCTGGGCAACGTCGGGGATGTCGAGGCGGACCTGATCGCACTCGGCCGCGCCTTCGTCGTCGGTGGCGACGAGGATCATTTCGCGCTCGTCCGCCAAATCCGCGCCGAGGCAGACCATATCCCGGGCGAGATACTCGATGCCTGGCTCGACACCGGCCCTCGGCCGGTCCATGCCGCGCTGGCCCGGAGGTTCTCCGAGCTCGCCGCACGGGGGCTGCTCGAACTCGACGACCCCGAACGCGCAGCCGTCCACTTCGTTCTACTAGCCGCGGGTGAGGCCAACAACCGGACCTTCTGGGGCGCCATAGATGCCGAACCCGGGGACATCGACGCCAGCGTGACCGCAGGCGTCCAAGCCTTCCTTCGCGCCTATCGACCCGGTCCCAGTTGCTGAACCATTCGATCAAGCCGATCGCCGATGTCGTCGACGGCACGGAAGGACTCGATCATGTCCCCTGTGCAACTGGATTCCGCCACGGTGCTGCTGACCGGCGCCACCGGCGGTCTCGGGCACGCGGTAGCGCGTGAACTCGCCGTCCACGGCTGTGATCTCGTGCTGACCGGCCGCCGCGCCGAAGCGTTGGCCGCGCTCGCCGCCGAGCTCGACGCGACCGTGATTCCCGCGGATCTATCGGAGCCAGACGAACTGTCACGCCTGCTCGCCCAGGCTGGGCCGGTGGATGTTCTCATCGCCAATGCCGGTCTACCGGCAGGAGGCCACATACTGGACTTCGCCGCCGCCGATCTCGACCGCGTCCTCGATGTCAATCTGCGTGCGCCGATTCTGCTCGCCCGCGATCTCGCCGAGCGAATGCGCATGCGGGGCGCGGGACACATCGTCTTCATGGGGTCGGTCGCCGGCCTGCTGCCCGCACCGCGGGTCAGCCTCTACAACGCCACCAAATTCGGCCTTCGCGGCTTCGCCCTCGCCCTGCGGCACGATCTTCGCGATGCCGAGATCGGCGTGTCCATCATCGAGCCCGGGTTCGTCCGAGATGCGGGGATGTTCGCCGATAGCGGCAGTCGACTCCCACCCGGAATGCGCACGGTCACGCCCGAGCAAGTCGCCCGCGCTGTTATCCGGGCCGTCCAGGAGGACATCGACGAAATCGTCGTCGCTCCCATCGAAACACGCATACTCGCCACTGTCGGATGCATCGCGCCCGGGCTGGTAGCACCCATCCATCGCCTCATAGATTCCGAACGCCTCGGAAACGACCTCGGTAGCCGATTGCATCACAAGGCTTGATCCATACCCTGCATGGACCCAACCCGTTTCATTTCCATGGCATACGACGCACCGGATAACTGTCGGCTGCGGAGTACGCCGACGCGACGACGGCCACCTGGTGCGGCGCCGGGCCGGGGCGCCGCGGACCAGATGGCCGCTGGATCGATCGCCGCCAACCCGACGGGCGATCGATCCGAGAACGCACGAGCGGCGATCGGTGGGTGTGCCACCGATCGCCGGTCGTTCTCATGGATTCATCATCACGACAGCGAGTTAGGCAGATCGGTAATGGTGGCGCGGCGCTGGTAGGCGATCCAGGCGAAGATCGCGGCGAGCACCAGCGGGAAGATCGCCATCGAGGGCTTGTCGGCGATGAAAGCCTGCGTCCCGGCGGCGAGCACGGTGAGAACGGACAGACCCGCGGCGGCCAGGGCGCACAGCCGTGGCACCATCAGCCCGATACCGCCGGCGATCTCCACGACTCCGATGAATATGAGCAGCCCGAGGGGGATGGTCAGATTCTCGGGGGCGTTTTCTGTCAGGGTGTTCGGTATAACGAGCTTCGGTCCGCCGGAGGCGATGATGAAGAACAGGCCGAGCAGGATCTGCAGAGTCCACAGGACGCGGTTGCGGATCTTGCCGGGACGGTCGGTGACGTCGTCGGAGAAGGTGGCGGAGTTGGCGGTGGTCATTTCTGGTCCTTCTGGTCGGTCGCGCCGGGTTGGTAGCACGTTCAACAGATAGGACGGA
The DNA here is from genome assembly GCF_009829295.1 of Nocardia sp. CY15. Taxonomy (NCBI): domain Bacteria; kingdom Bacillati; phylum Actinomycetota; class Actinomycetes; order Mycobacteriales; family Nocardiaceae; genus Nocardia; species Nocardia sp. CY15. The sequence goes on along the minus strand of NZ_VUOT01000019.1, from coordinate 101,569 downwards.
GCACCGTCGGAGGACTCATCGCTGTCCGCGAGGATTTATTCGGAACCGCTGAACGGTCCCCGGCTCGATCCGGGAGATCCCTATCACCCAGACGCTGCGCTGATCCGCGCACGAGCCGCACGACCTTACCTACCGATGTGGGTGGGGCCATTCGCTATCCTCGGTCGACACACTGGTCGGTGCCGGTGGCTAACCAAACTCGGCCGACAGAGAGCCTGCCTGGCTGGAGCAGAACGAATGGCCGCCACCGATGACCGGCCCAGGGTGAGGCTGGTCACCCACTGCCGCCGCTGACTGCTGTCGCCGCAATCGGTCGCCCAAGGGATCGGACCGGCCTGCGCGATCGGTGAACGTGCCGAACTTCGCGCCGCCGCATCACAGCATCCGCATGAGCTGACCCTGTTCACCGTCGCCGCGTGAGGTCATTTCAATCCGCCCTACCCGTCTACGGATGAGGACACTGCATCGAGTCTCGCGACGGCGCGGGCCTGGCTCCGGTGCTCACTGGTCACCCACTGAGGCAGAATGCGAGCGTGAGCGACGCAATCAACAATGGGATCAGACATCAGCTCGGCCAGCGGTTCGTGGTGCCGACGGGTGCGGTGTCCTTCATCGGCTAGTAGCTTGATGTCGGAGCGGGAAGTGCCAGGACGGGAATCCTTGCCAGAGCCCGGCGGGAAGAGTTCGACGCGATGGAACGGATACGCAGGAAGCTGGAAGAAGGCATGAACGCTGTCGAGACCCCGGGGTCAGGAGACGGCACGTCGAAGGTCACCCGGCTGCCGCGTCGCCCGCGGCGTGTGACGGAAGAGGCCGGCGAGCGTCCTCACAAGACCTGGCGTTCGGAAGGCGGCTCCGTCTATGACCCTGCACCGACCAAGCCTGTTCTGCGATCGGAACTGCAGCGGGAGACCGGGTGGTGGCCGGTCCACCCTGGCGCGGTGCACCGCGCCGTCCCCGAGGACGATCCGGGCAGTGCCGAGCCAGATGAGAATGTCGTCGATCTCGACGCGTTGCGGCGGAAACGAGCCGGTGGCGATGCTCCGGCCGTCGGAATCCGGCGCATGGCCAAACCGCGCCGAATCGGGAATAGTGCAGGCGCGAGATCAAGCACCGAAGGTGAGCCCGACAGTGTTCGCAGCGGTGATCCCGATCCCCCACGGGTGGATGGACCTGCTATGCCACACTGACTCTGACTCTCCGCAAGACCGTCCCCCCGATACTCACACATGATCACGATGCCGTATACGAGTGCGCCCATACCGAATCCGAGACGGACGCGGCGGCTGAACCTGTTCGTGCCGAGGGCTGTTGCCGTGAAAAGGTCACCGTGACGAGTGCACCGATGAGTGGAAAGGCAACTGTTTCTGCGCCCGGATGGCCGAAGCTCCGCCGACCGGGCCCCAGGCATCCACCTTCAGCTCTCACAGGTTTCCGCAAGCGACACCGCCCCGCACCGTACGTGTAACGAAACAAGCTGTGTAGCAATAGTGTTGGGCATGGCAACCGTAGGCCGGTTGGGTAGGCTGCACAACTACCGGACAGTGATCGGAAGGGCCACGGATGACCAGATACGCGCATTATGTCGGCAGCCTGCCCGCGGAACTGATGACCGGCGATCGCGCCGTGCTGCAATGGTTCGCCGACCGGAGCGAGGACCGGCCCGTCACCGCGGTGCCCTGTGACCTCGACCCGGACTGGATCCTCGAGTATCTGATCGGGCGCGGGAAACATGACGTCTTCGAAGTCGTCCACTCGGGTGACTACACCGACTACAGCGACTTCCCCAGCTATGGCCTGCGTTCCGGCCGCACGTTGGAGCCGCGACATGTGTCGATGGACCGGGTAGGGCGGATCGGTGAAGTCGTCTCCGCTTTCGAATCGATGCAGCGTGACCGACCGGAGCTGGCCGCGACGAAAGTTCAGATAAGCCAGCCGAACCCGCTGGACCTCGCCTTGTTCGTATTCGCGGGCGCGGCCGTGTCCGCCGGGTTGCCCGTCGGGAAGGCTCTGCGGCGCTCCAATCTCGTCGTCGACGCGCTCCGTCATCTGCCGGTGTTCACCGAAGCGGTGCTGCAAGAGATGACCGAAGTCATCGAACGGCACGGCGAGCATGTTCTCTGGCAACTGGAGTCGCCCATCGCGCTGTTGAGCATGGTCAAAGCCGAGCAAATGCATGCGCAGTGGTCACTCGGCTGGCTCGTCGCGCGGCAGCTCGCCAGCTTCCTCGGCCGGATGCACCAGATCGGGGCGGATACCATCGTGCACCTGTGTTACGGCGACTACCAGCACAAAAGCCTGTTGAGCCCGCGCACGCTGGCACCGGCGGTTAAGCTGCTCAATCAGACCGCGCGACTATCTAGCAAACAGGGGACGCCACTGCCCCCCGTGCACATTCCGTGCGCATACGGCGCCGAACCGGCACCGCTGGACCCCCGCTTCTACGCACCCTTGCGCAAGCTCGACCCCGCCTGGCGGTTGATCGCCGGTGTCGTTTCGCCGGACTCCGCCGAGAACAGCGCCGGCGCGCTTGCTCTCTTCGAGAAGGCCGCGGCGAGGACCGCTTACGGTGTCGCCACCGCATGTGGGCTCGGCCGTTGCAGTGTCGACTCCGCGCACAAGGCAGCCGCGACCACCGTCGCGATAGCCGACACCGACGACATGCATCGCTAGAAGTTGCTCGAATAGGATGCAGCGGAACGCATTGGATAGCCCGTCCGCTTCCGGCAGCGATCAGTCCAGCGCATCCGAGCTCCGAAGCCTTGCGCGAGGCCGGTATTCGACGCCCGTCCATCGCAACTTCTGACCATCGCGATGGTGGGGCGAGCGATGGAAGCCGTACCACGTACACCATAGGTCCCGGCTGACAACGGTTTTCACGTTCCATACCACATGCCCCGACCTCCTTTGCTACAGTAAATATCGTGTTCCGCTCCGGTCTGGCTAACCGGCGGCAACACTTACTCCGGGTTTGCCTACGGCCGTGGCCCCCGGAGTCGGTCCAGTTCCCGACGCGGGCGCATTATCCGTTCTCAGCAGTTCCAGGGAGTTTGCTATGGGGTACAATCCGCATGTTCTGGTAATAGGTGGAGGCCCTGCCGGTTCGACCACGGCAGCCCTGCTCGCGCGAGCCGGCATTCGCGTAACCCTTCTGGAAAAGGAGAGCTTCCCGCGGTATCACATCGGGGAGTCCCTTCTGGCGTCGTGCTTGTCGACACTGCGCCTTTCCGGCGCCTATGACGAGGTCGCCGCGCACGGTTTCCAGGTGAAGCGGGGCGGAGTCTTTCTGTGGCAGAACGATACCTGGCTATTGGACTGGTCCAGGCTCGTGGACGCGGACGCTTGGTCATGGCAGGTCGACCGCGCGGCATTCGACGACATCCTGCTGCGCAACGCGGCAAAACAGGGCGCCGAGGTAATCGAGCAGGCCACCGTGACAAACGTGCTGTTCGACGGCGACCGCCCGACAGCCGTCGAATGGACCGGGCCCGATGACGACCAGACCCGCACAACCGAATTCGATTTTCTCGTCGACGCATCCGGTCGAGCGGGTTTGCTGGCCAAGCGGCACTTCGATATGCGCAAGCAGCACAAGGCATTCCGAAACACCGCGATCTGGTCCTACTGGACCGGCGCCCGCCTGCATCCGGACAGCCCGGAAGGCGCGATCAACGTCGTATCCACCCCCGAGGGTGGCTGGATCTGGCACATCCCTTTGTCGGACGGCCGTTTCAGCGTGGGCTATGTGATTTCCAAGCGCCAGTTCGTTGCGAAGCGGCGTGAACACGAATCACTGGAGTCGTACTACCTCGATGTCATCGGAGGCAGTGCCCAGCTCAGCGAGTTGCTCGAGGGAGCCCAGCAGGTCGACAGCGTCCGGGCGGAGCAAGACTACTCCTACGTCGCCGATCGCTTCTGCGGTCCGGGTTACGCCATTGTCGGTGACGCGGCGTGCTTCCTCGATCCGTTGTTGTCCACCGGCGTGCATTTGGCGACCTACGGAGCGCTGACCGCATCCGCGGCCATTGCGACCACCTTGCGGGGGGAAATGAGCGAGTCCGAGGCACTCGGATTCTTCGACTACACCTATCGCCGAGCGTACTGGCGCTTCCTGATCCTGGTTTCGCGAATGTACGAGCAGTACGTCGGGTCCGAAGAATATTTCACACATGCCAGCAGCCTCACCGAGGCGCACGATGGCGACACCCCGCAGGAGTCGTTCACCAGGATCATCGCCGGACTCACCGATGTCGACGAGTCGGCGGGAGAACAGCAACGCACCGATACCGACACCATCGTCACCGAGGCCGAACATCTCGACGACGAGGCAGCCGCGGTGAACATCAAATACATGGGCCATTTGGATATGTCTCCGGTGTGGAATATCTGGCGCGATCCGCTCGGGGCCGACACCGTCATGGGTGAGGTGCGTATCACGACCGAACCGGTACTCGGATTGACCAGCAAACCCCGCACCGCCGCGGAGCAGGAGGCCATAGCTCGCCCATTCACTCCACCGAAGGACACCGACGTCACCCCGGTTTAGTCCCGGCTCTCGACACGGATCTCCAGTGATAATCACTGCGCGGAGCCGACGATTGTGACGATCATTCGATCCCTCCCCGAACCACCGGGCGATGCAACGGCCGGTGGTTCGGGCTTCCGGACCAACAGGGCCGAGATCGGACGGTTCGGCCATCCGCTCACCAGGATGCTGCTGGCCAGCGACGGCTCCACGATGCCGGTCCTCGAGGCGATACTCAGGACGGACCTCCAGGTTCATGTGATCCGTCAAGACGCTATGGCGGCCAGTAGGCTGCCCACCACCGTCACCGATGTATTGCAGGTGTCCGGGACCGACCGCGTCATCGTCCGCCGCTCGCGCCTGATCGACTCCGACATGGTGGCCGTATCCGCCAACCATGTCGTGATCGTCCCTGGGCCCGCGGCTGCCTACGGAGTTGGCGATGTCCGCACGCCGATCGGTTACGCCCTGATTTCTCGTGGAATACCCCAGCGGCGTCACATACTACGGGCGGGCTTGACGAGATGGCCGGACGGCCGCCTCTGTGCAGCGAAGGCATACGTCATCGTGACGGCCGATCGGCCGCTCTGCTACATACGAGAATCATTCAACCCCAACGTGATCCCACCCGACCACTCCTACACCACCGACAGCGATCTGCGGTGGGCCGACGAGCCGGAACGCGTGGAATCCGAACCTACCGACCTCCGGCAGCGCGACTAGCGGCTCACTCCGGCTCTGCCACAGGGCTCCCCTGGCCCGGCAGAGTCGATCCTCGGCGCAACGTGGTCAGCGCGCGAGTCGCCCGGTGCTGGACGGCAGGTAGCGGAAGGCTGTAGTAGCTTCGAACCCGTCAACGACAAGAGGACTGATGAATCAAGGTACCGCCGTGGTGTTTTCATGGTTCTGACCCAGCACAGCGCTCAGCGCCGTCGCGGTCTGCCGTGGGCTACTCGAAACAGTACCGGTCGGCCGCCGACACACCGGCGCACGAACAGTCGCCTACGACGGAACCCTGGAGCGGTCTGGTGGGGCACGGCGCCAGACCTGGCACCCGGCACACTCTGACCTTCCTCGTTACACCTCATCGAGGCACGAGTCCGCGCTCATCGATCACTCTCGTCGAAATCCTGTCCATCATCTGGAGTCACGTCTTTGACCACACCACAGTTCCCGACATCCGCACCGCATACCGCATCGACCGGAACGTGCCCCGTCCAGCACGGCTCCGCCGGCAGCGATGACCGCCGAGTTCCGCTGTATACCCCGCAGTTCGTCGCCGACCCGCATCCCGCTTACCGCCAGATGCGTCGTCAGTACGGTTCGCTCGTTCCCGTCGAGCTGGCACCGGGTGTGCCCGCGACGTTGGTGATCGCGTATCGGACGGCGGTGCGGATCCTCAACGACCCGGATCACTTTCCCGCTGATCCACGAACCTGGCAGAAAACCATTCCGGACAACTCTCCGGTCCGGCCGATGATGGAGTGGTACCCGGCAGCGCGATACAACACCGGAGACGCACATATCCGCTATCGGCAGGCATCCGTCTCGAGCATCGACGGGATCGACACCCACGGGCTGCGTCCCACTGTCGAGAAACTCGCCATCCCGCTGATCAACACCTTCTGCGAGGCCGGTTCCGCCGACCTGGTGTCCCAATACGCTTTTCCCCTCGTCCTCGGGATCCTCAACGACATGGTCGGCTGCCCCACCGAGATCGGGCAGCGGGTCGCGACCGGCATGGCCGCGCGCTTCGATACGGTCAACCCCGCCCAGGGCATGAAGATGGTCAAAGAGGCCCTGATGGAGCTGATACAGCTCAAACGGCGCCAGCCCGGCGACGACGCCACCTCGCGGCTGGCACATCATCCGGCCGACCTCAACGACGTGGAGATCTTCGCCCAACTGATGAGCTTCTACGGCGCGGGCTTCGAAGCGCAGCGCAACCTGATCACCAACACCCTGCTGCTGATGATCACCGACGACCGGTTCCGCTTCGGCGACGTCCTCGGCCGAAACCTGTCCACCACCGACGCCCTCGACGAGGTCCTGTTCAACGACCCGCCGATGGCGAACTTCTGCACCACCTACCCGCGGCAGCCGATCATGATCGACGATGTCTGGCTGCCGGCAGACCAGCCGGTCGTCATCAGTCTCGCCGCGTGCAACAACGACCCCGACATCCACGGGACCGACGAGCCCGGCAGCAGCCGCATCGGCAATCGCTCGCATCTGGCATGGAGTACCGGCCCGCACGCCTGCCCTGCTAAATCCATCGCCTACCCGACTGTCCAGAACGCTATCGACCAACTGCTCGACGCCCTCCCCGAAATGGAACTCGCTGTGCCTGCCGACCAGCTGGTCTGGCGGCCGGGTCCGTTCCACCGCGCGATGACGGCAATGCCGGTCGTTTTCCCGAAGTCCCCGCCGCTGACCTATGTGTAGCAAGTGTCGAACCGCATGGTTGGCATGGAGTGCGCGCTCGAGCACCTGTACAAGAGTGCGTCAAGGCCAGGTGGGGCGTGGTGAGTGAGTCACATTCGCATCTGTTCGACGACAAGTTCGGCAAGTTCCAGCGGTGGCAAGTTAGTCCGTGGGGTCGGCTGCGGTATACAACCGCAGCCGTCAACCTGACCGCCCATCTACCCGCTGGCGCGCTGGAGATCCTCGACGCGGGCGGCGGCAACGGCCTCGACGCGCTCGAACTCGCCGCCCAGGGCCATCACGTCACGATCGCCGGCACCTCCGACCGGTCCCTCGCCGAAGCACGCGCCGCGGCCAAGCACCGTGGCTTGGAAGATCATGTCACCACCCGGCGCACACGACCTGGACACCCTCGGTCACGCGTTCTCTGCGGCACCGGGACGGCCCCGGTGCCGGACCGATGAGTAGAACCGGGCAGGCTCACGTAGAGTCAGCCCAGACGTGCGGCACGGCCTGCGCGACGGGATAGATCGGCGAATGCGTCACGCAGTCCATCCGGGCCGACGACCTCGATCTCGGTGCCGAAGCGCGCTACTGTCGCCGCGAGCGCGGGCCAGGACCAGGAACCGAGCAGCAGCCTGGTTCGGGCAGGGCCGAGTTCCTCGACGACACCGTCGCCGGCGAACGGGGCCACCTGTGCGATGGGGAGGTCGAGGACAACCTCGCCGCGGCATGGCCAGGTATTCGCACTGTCGGAGCCTTTGAACCGCGCGGACAAGAACGCGGCGATATCGCCGCCGGGCACCGGCCGGGGCGCGAACCGCGGCCCGTTGGGCACCCGAAGTGTCATCCGGTCGACGCGGTAGACCCGCCACTCCCCACGTTCTGAGGCCCATCCGATGAGGTACCAGCGCAGACTGCGGACCACCAGGTGGTGTGGTTGGATTCGGCGGGGCGCCCGCGGACCGGTGTCATTCGGCTGTGTCGGTGACCGGTAGTCGAACCGCACCTCCTCTCGGGAGCGGACAGCGGCACTCAACGCGAGCAGCACCTGGGTGTCGACCCGGGGAGCGGCCGCGGGCCCGGCCGATTCGCCCACCGTGATCTCGAGGGCATCGACGCGCTGCCGCAAGCGGGAAGGCAGCAGCTGGCGTACGGTCGCCAGCGCTCGTGCGGCTGCCTCTTCGATGCCCGCGCCGGTCGCGGCCGCGTTGCGCAACGCCACGGCGAGCGCGACCGCTTGCTCGTCGTCGAACAATAGCGGCGGCAGTTCGCTGCCCGCCGCGAGACGGTAACCACCGTCGGGCCCCTTGACCGCCCGGACGGGGTAACCGATCTCGCGCAAGCGGTCGACATCGCGACGCACCGTACGTTCACTGACGCCCAGCCTCTCGGCCAGCAGACTGCCCGGCCAATCGCGGCGGACCTGGAGCAAAGACAGCAGCGAGAGCAGGCGGCGGGAGGTCACCGTCGAGGAGGCGGTCGGCATGTGGCCAGACTGCCATGAATAGCGGACGTTCCCTGGCCGGTACTGGTGACAACGTTGCTCTCGTCGCCGGAAGTCGCCGGTGACGGAATCCCTTGCGAAGGACGGATCACCATGTCGGTAAACGCTGTTGCCCACCTGAACTTCCACGGGCTGGCCCGTGCTGCCCTGGAGTTCTACCAGTCGGTGTTCGGCGGGCAGACCACTCTCGCCACTTATGCGGACTTCGGGATGCCCACCGACTCGCCCGACGCAGGCAAAGTGGTCTTCGGCCAGGTCGTCGCCGACGACGGCTTCCGGGTCATGGCCTACGACGTGCCCGGCGAGCACGCTCCAACCGCCCTCGGCGTGCCCGCCACCCGCCGCGAGAACGGCACCACCATCACCGAGGAGCCGTTCTTCCTGTCCGTTCGCGGCGAGACCGTCGAGGAGGTCGGCGCACTGTGGGAACGCCTTGCGGACGGCGCCACGGTTATCGAGGAGTTCGGCCCGGCCCAGTGGGCACCCGCCTTCGGGATGCTGCGCGATCGCTTCGGTATCACCTGGATCCTCGACGTCACGGCTGAGTACGCGCAGTCCTGACTCCCCCTCACCGACTTCTCCGGGGTGCGACCGAATCCGGTCGCACCGTGCCCCCTCATCCCGACCGACCGCCGACCGCGAACCGGGACTGTAGGGAGATAGATCCCCAGCTGCCGTGGTGAGAGAAGTTCGGTGCTGGTTGTGAAGAGTGCCCTGTGATGGCCAGCGAATTTCTCACCTCGACGGAAATGAAGTGTTCGGCGGCCGCCGGATGACGTTCGAACACAGGTGTATCGAATGAAACGCCGACAGCGGCACGGTCACCACAGAAGGCGGCCGGATGCGCAGGATCAATTCGACCCAGGCGTTCTTCCGCGCCCGCACCACCTCCGATCACCGGAGGCCAACTGTGGACCCCTGCGCGCTTTCGTGCGTATCGCGGTGGACAAAGGGTAGGCGGTATAAGCACCTACTTCGACGAATGGAGGCGTCATGAGGGACGTCGACGACAATGTTTCCGCAGGCCGCGGCCACCCGGTCCGAATTCCACGTAGCCGGGGAGCCCTCGGCGGGCTCGCGGTGCTGCTCCTGGGCGTCTGGGGTGCGCTGATCCCGTTCCTCGGCCCCTACTTCGATTTCGCGTTCACTCCGGACGAGCCATGGGTGTGGACGTCGGCGCGAGGGTGGCTCCAAGTACTGCCTGGCGTCGCCGCGATCATCGGCGGATTGCTCATGTTGGTAAGCCGCAACCGTATCGTGGCGAGTTTCGGCGGGTGGCTGGCAGTGGCGGCGGGCGTGTGGTTCGTGATCGGGCCCGTCCTTGCTGAGCCGCTGCGCATCGGGGATGTCGGTGACCCTGTCGCCACCTCCGACCTGAAGCGCGCCGTACTCCAACTGACCTATTTCCACGGTCTCGGTGCGCTGATCCTGTTCTTCGCGGCGACCTCACTCGGCCGATTGTCGGTGCGTAGCGCCCGCGATATCGCCTTCACGCGACGCGAAGCCGATGCCAGAGCCGCCGCCGTAACAGACAGTCAGCGCCGCATAGCCGACGCGCCAGGACTCGAGAAACCCGGGCCGATGCCGCAGCGGGGTCGTGGCCGAACAAGCCCAGGTTAGACGGCGGCTGAACAAACCCGTCCCGGGCGCAACAGGTCCTCGCTCTGCTCGCTCACGGGGTGCCTGCGCGCACCGACGAGTTCCCGCGCTTCCGGCAGTCATAACCGTCATGACAGCTTTCGCTCTCATCCACGGTGCCGGCGGGAGCGCTTTCGACTGGCATCTGCTCGAAGCAGAACTCCGCAACCGCGGGCACGACGCGGTCGCGGTGGATCTGCCGATGTCCGACCCCCAGGCCGGGCTCTGGGACTACGCCGACGCCGTCGTCCAGGTAACCGGCGGACGCCGGCCTCTCGTGGTGGTGGCCCACTCCTGGGGCGGTTTCGTCGGTCCCCTGGTCGGCGTGCGCGCCGGAGCCGCCGCGCTTGTGCTGGTGACCGCCATGATTCCGAGCCCGGGCGAGATGCCGGACGCCTGGTGGGAACGCAGCGGCAAACCATCGTCCGGCAGCGATGACGACTACGAGCTCTACTTTCACGATGTCCCTCGCGAACTGGCCCAGCGGGTACTGGCCCACGACGGCGCGCTCGCGGAGAAGATCAGCATGGACCGAGCGGGGCGAGAGCCATGGCCGTTGTCCGCCTGGCCGGACATTCCGACGAGATACCTGCTCTGCCGCGACGACCGTTTCTTCACCCCCGACTTCGCGCGCCGCCACGTGAAGGAGCGGCTGGGCATCACCCCGGACGAGATGCCCGGTAGCCACATGGTGATGTTGTCGCGCCCGGACGAGCTGGCCGACTATCTGGTGCAGGTTCTTCCAGTGCCTCGTAATCGGCGCTCGTCGCATACCCGCAGAGAGGATATGTGAAGCCACGCACCGCATCAGACGAAGTCTCGAGGACTCCGTCGCTGCCAGTTCTGGGAGTACACCCGCTTGCGAACCGTCCGGGGGTCGGCCTGCGGATATTCGAGTTCGTACGCGTCGAGCTGGGCGTCGAGCACGAATTCTTCGGGGGTGCAACGTAATACGGTATGGGTGGTGACTTCGGTGCGCCAATCGTCGCGCTCCAGCCTGCGTAGCGTGCGGGTCTCGCCCCGGACCGAGGTGACGTCGTTGCCACGGAAGCTGAACCATTCGGTAGTGGCGCGACGCACGATGGTGCCGGTGTCGTCGAGCGAGATGGTGCCCTGGTCGTTCTCGATCTCGAGGGTCGATACGCCGCTCGCCAGATCCCGTTCGACCTTCCAGTGGTGTTTACCGGGTTCGATATGCGTGGCGGGCGCCTCGGGCGCGGCTTCGGGCGGATCGAACGGGCGCAGCCGGTCATCGTCCTCGCGGGGCGGCCGGTGCGGCAAGGTCAACGCGCTGCGACCGGTCGTAATGGTCAGCAGGTCATGTCAACCGCCTGCGATGGTTTCCCGTTCGGCCGACAGGTCGCGTCGCGGTGTTCGGGAGGCTGCGCGAGGCCGCTGTCCGCGCATCGGGCGAGAACCGGCGAAGGCAGGCAGATGCTGTCGGCAATTCAGGCACCACTGTGAAGTGGGGATGGTCTGCAGCAGGTGGATCGAGATCTCGGCGTGGCAGCCGCGGCAGCGACCGTAACGGCCTGTGGCGATGAGCGTAAGGGTTTCATCGATATCGGCCAAAGCTTGTCGTGCTGCCGCGGCCAATTCGGTAGTGACCTCATGCCTGGCCGTATCAGCCGCGTTGGTGGGCGTGGCGGCGCGGTCGATTTCGGCTTCGAGTTCGGCCAGCTGCTGCAGGCGGAAGCGGCGTTGCTGGTTCAGTGCGGCTCGTAGTGCGGGTAGGTGGTCGGTAAGGCGTGCGGGTGAGACGGGGTGTGCACGGGTCATCCTGATCTCCAGGGTTGGTGGTTGGAATGGTTCGAGATGCGGTCAGGTGAGAAGGGATGGGCCGCCCTGCCAGCGGCCCCTGTACGACCACCTCCATGCCATCCGAATAATCGCTGACAAGGCCAGGATCGTTTACGTGGAACGGCCGCGCTTATCCGTCTGAGACAATCCTGGCTGTGCTACTTGTCCGATTCCCCCACTCGTTTTCTCGGGCGTTTCGCCAGTACACCAGCAAGGGAAGTGTCACAGCCCGTGGATGGCGGTCGACTCGATCAGTGCACAGGTGTGGTCGCGATGGTCGCGGTGCGGGTGCCGGGGACAGTGCGGGTCAGGGCGATGGCGATGCGCCGTTCGGGTTCGTCGGCGAACCGGCCGGAGATGCTGGCGTCGCCTCCGTGGACGGTGACATGCCACCGTCGTGCGCCGGTGTATTGATCGAGGAGGTTCTGTGCACCGGCCGTGAGTGCGTCGTCGGGGGTGAGCATGATTCGCAACGCGTCGCCACGGCTGAACATACCGACCACGCGGCCGTCGGCATCGACGACGGGCAGACTGCGCAGTCCGCGCGTGACAAGCCTGCTCATGACCTCGGCCAGTGCCGCGGTGGCGGGGACCGAGACCGCTGGTGTGGTCATGACTTCATCGACCGTGTCGTCGAGTTCACCGGCCCGCAGGAGGTCACCGCTGGTGAGTACCCCGGTGAGGCGATCGTCTTGGTCGAGAACGGGCAGCGCCGCGTAGCCCAGTTCGGCGAGCAGCAGCGCCGCCTCGCATGCCGTGTTGTCGTGCCGGACGGTGATGATGGGTCTTTGCATGACCTCGCATACCTGCGTGTTCCTCACTTCGGTTCCGCTCCGTTCAACTAACTAGGTACCGGATCGACGCAAGAGGGCAGATCCTTCGCTGGCCTGCCCTTGTCTCACTGCTCCTACCTGCGATTTCTGGGCAACTCCATGATGACGTGACTGTCGCGGCGATCGGTTGAGCGGATTCGACAATCGAGGCGTCGGGATTTGTGGCGATGGCACAGCCCGGTCAGTCGTTGTCGGTGACGGCGAGCTCAATCATCATGGCGAGTCGTTTGCGGGGGTCGTCCAAGTCGAGATTGGTCACCTCTGCCATCTTGCGCAGCCGGTTACGGACGGTGTTCTCGTGCACCCCGAGGTGCGCGCCCGCCTCGGTGGGGTCGCCCTGCGCCTGCAACCACGCGCGCAGCGTTGGCACATACTGGGTGGAGTTCGTGCTGTCATGGCGCCGCAACTCCGACACCGGCCCCCGTGCGGGGGTCCGTCCAGAGAGCCCTGCGGTGCGCAGCCGTTGGAGCAGAATTTCGTCCCATGACTCGTCATAGGCAGGAGGTGTCGCAGCCGCGGAGTGGGTCTCGTGCAGCGCCAGGCATTCGTCGGCCTCTTGACGCGCCGACGCCAACTCCGTGGCGCGGGCGACACCGCTGATTCCGGCCGACACCGTCATCTGCGCCGGCAGTGCAACCTGCAGCTCGCTTATCCAGTGGCGTACCGTGTCCGCCTGGTCGGCGGGCAGCACGGTGTAGATGGTGTCGCCGACCAGGGCGCTGCGGCTGGACCGGGACCAGCCGAATCCGGTTGTCGCTCGCTCGAAGATCAACAGCAGCGCGGCGTGCTGTTCCTCCGCGATCCGAGCCCGCAGCGCGATCACCCGCAAACCCTCCGGCGCCAACCCCAGCCTGCTGGCCACTGTCGTCGCGTCCGCGTCGCCCTCCAGCAAACGGATCACGAGGTCGGATTCCACCTGACGTTCCAGGTCCGCGCTGGCCCGCGACCGCAACAGGTGCAGGGCCACCGTCCGCGCGCCGTCGGCCAAGGCCCTGCGTCGAGCCCCGTGCAACGGTGCCGGGCACGACACCCAGACCGACCCCAGCAGTTGCCGTCCCACACGCACGGCCACGACCATCCGCCCCGTCACCCCACGCTCTGCCTGCGCGGGGACGAACAAGGGTTCCTCCGAGGTCGCCAAATGTACGAAGACACCGCGCGCATCGAACACCGACCGTAACCACGACGGCATCTCCCGGCCCAGAATCGTCTCTACCCGTGCCGGGTCGAGGTGCTGCTGCGGCCTGGAATATGCCAGCACCCGAGACAGGCGATCCTCGATCGTGACCGCACCTCCGACGGCGTCGGCGAGACTGTCGGCCAAGGCGAACAAATCGGTCGGGCCGCGACCGGCCTCGGTCTCGCGTCCTTCCAGCACCAACCCGTAGACCACCGCAGCCACCTCGCTCCAGTCCACCGCAGGGTCGACCACCATCACCGCCACACCGTTGATCTCCGGCTCGGCCTCGGCCTCCTCACCCCCACGGATGAGCGCGACAACAGCCCGCGCCGACACTGCCCAGGCCACCACCTCCGACATCGAGCGGGCTCCGATGCCCAACAGCACATCGCCGATTTCCGTGGGGTCGTGATCGGCGCCGTGGATCACCACGCTGCGCAATGGGGTGGATCGGGGAACCGAACCCAATCGCAGGCGAATTCCATAACCACCCAGTACGTTGGCCAACCGGTCCAATGTCACCATGAGCCGCTCCGATGCGGAACCGCGGGCGCAGCGCGATCGAGCGCCCGACGCGGTCGGCAGCAGGTCGTGGACGAGGAAACCGGACCGGCCGACCGGTGCGTCGGGATGAACACCGGCGCGAGCCGGTGTCGGCGGCTTTTGTAGTGGTGGGTCACTTTTCGGGCGATCTGTTCGGTTGTTCGACGAGTTCGGCGAGTACGGCCGCTTCGCTGATGTCGGTGTTCTTGGTGCCTGTGAGCAGCGTGAGTTTGCTTTGGTCGGCCAGTTCGCGCAGGTGGGTGAGAGCGGCGGCGCGGTCGGGTTGGGTCAGTTCGTCGCGGTAGCGGCGGGCGAATTCATCGAAGCGTTCCGGGTCGTGGCCGTACCACCTGCGCAGTTCGGTGGAGGGAGCGATCTGTTTACACCACTCGTCGAGATGGGCTCTGGTTTTGCTGACACCGCGGGGCCAGAGCCGGTCCACGAGCACGCGCGTGCCGTCCTGCGCGGTTGGGTCGTCATAGATTCTGCGGATTTGCACAGTGCGTCGAGTCGTCATCATCGACTCCCGGTTCATCGCTGCTTTCCTGCGTAGGACAGCCCCGCGGCCGGTCCGGGGCCTTGCCACATGTCGAACGCTACGCCTGATGTGGGACCTGGACCGGTGAGATCGCGTATTCGACTGTGTCAACCGACGAGCGGAAACCTGTGGGAGCTGAAGGTGGACGCTTGGCCGGTCGGCGGAGCTTCGGCCATTACGAACATGTTCTCCCGCCGGGCCCGCCTCGGATTCGGCATGGACGCTGCCTACGGGATCGCGATCCTGCTGGCCGCGATGTCGGGCTGAGTCGCCCGGTGGCGGGGGGGCGATGACCGCCCGTTCTCCGGTGTCACCGGACCCGCACGAGTTGCTTGCCGATGTTGGTTCCCTGAAACAGGCCACGCAGGGCCGACGGTGCGGATTCGAGGCCCTCGACGACACTCTCGGCGATGACGATCTTGCCCTCGGCGTGCCAGCCGGACAGCTTGCCGAATGCCTCGGGAAAGCGATCGAGGTAGTCGAGGAAGATGAACCCTTCCATGCGAGCACGCTTCACCGTCAGCGCAAGGTAATTACATGGTCCGGTCGCGGGAAGGTGCGCGGTGTAACCCGTGGCGATACCACCGCACAGCACCACGCGAGCCTTCATCGCGAGATTCATCAGCCCGTCATCCAGGATGGGGCCACCCACGCTGTCGAAGAACACATCGATTCCTTCGGGAGCGGCCGCCGCCAGGCGTACGCGCACGTCCTCGTTCTTGTAGTCGATGGCGACGTCGAGGCCTGCCTGGTCGGTGAGCCACGCGCACTTGTCCGGCCCGCCCGCGATTCCGATCACCCTGCAGCCCAATGCTTTCGCGATCTGGCCGGCGACGGAGCCGGTGGCGCCCGCTGCGGCTGTGACCACCACCGTGTCGCCCTCGCCTGCACGGCCGATATCGATCATGCCGAAGTAGGCGGTCAATCCGTTCACCCCGAACAGGCTCAACATCAGCTTGGGATCGACGCCGTCGGGCACGATGTTCAACCCGAAGAGCCCTTGTTCCGAGGCCAGAACGTAGTTCTGCCAGCCGACCATCCCCGCGACCCAGGTCCCGACCGGGTAGTCCGGGTTGTTCGACACGACGACCTCGCCTACGCCGCTGCCGCGCATCACCGTGTCGAGCGGCACGGGATCGATGTAATTCTCGCCGTCGTTGAGCCAGCTCCGCTGCGTCGGGTCGATGCCGAGCCAATGGACCCGCACGAGCGCGTCCGATGGGCCGAGCTCGGGAACAGGTGATCGCAGCAGCTCGAAGTCGTTGTCGCCCACCATGCCTACGGGTCGGCGGCGCAGTACCCATTGGCGGTTGTCGAGTTCGATGTCGACGGAGGAAGCCATGATCCGAGTGTGCCAGTCCACGCGTTCAAGATGATCATTCCCGCGCGATCGGAACCGCTGGAACCGACACCGCAGACGCACGAAGGCTTCGAATGGCTGTACGTGCTCAACGGTCGGTTGCGGCTCGTGCTCGGCGAGCGCGACCTGACGTTGCCACCCGGTGAGGCGGCCGAAAGGGAGTGCGCTCGCACGTACGCGCCGACCCCGACCGGTGAACCGACCGACTTCCTGCAGCGAGTCCCTTCGCACGTCCGAACCCGCCCACTCTGATCTCGACCTGGGCGTCGGCTATCGGTGAACTACGACGGCGGCCGGTGAGGCCGAGATTCATCGGCGAGATCTGACGTCACTGATGAGCGTGCCCCGCCGACGGAGCGAGCACCTCCGGCTGGTGGGCGAGGACGAGTTCGGCGGCGTCGGCGATGACCTGGGCGCGGCTGCGGTCGGGGTGGTCGGCGGCGAGGAAGGCGCTACCGATCGCCAGGCAGAAGGCGAGCAGGGCGCGGGCCTCGACCTCGTCGGGGTCGGAGCAGAAGGTACCGATCATCTCTCGTGCCAGCCGCATGCGCTTGTTGTCCACGCGGCGCATACGCTCAGCGATAGCTTGGTCCCGCCGGGCCCAGTCGCGCAGCGCCAAGTCGACCGAGCGCACCTGGTCAGCCGACTGCAGAAACCTGTCGACCAGCCAAGCCTTGTCGCGCGCGCCACCCTCTTGCTCCACCCGGTCGATCTCCGCGTCGACGCTCTGACGCTCCCAGGTGTCCAGCATCTCCTCCAGCAGCGCCTCCCGATCGGTGAAGTAGCCGTAAAAGCCGCCCCTGGTCACGCCGAGCCGCTTGGCCAGGGCGTCGACCCGCACGGCTTCCACCCCGCCCTCGGCGAGTGCTCGCAAGCCCTCTTCGACCCATTTCTCACGCGGCGTGCGCAACGCGCCCATTCCGTGTCTCTCCTCCCAGGGGTTGTGCAGTACTGCATAACGTGTCTAATCTCGAGTTATACACCACTGTATAACCTGAGGAGCCGACCTGAGACCGTGATGCGGGCGTCGTCCAGGTCGAGACACTGTCGCGCGGATGAACCCGCATGCCACGCGACTCCAGAAGAGAGCGGAGAGATCCCATGATCAAGTGGGCTGGTTGGCTTATCACCTTGTGCGGAGTCGGACACACGTTGGGCGCACTGGCGCAGACTGTCCCCCACTACGCCGGGGACTGGTTCAGCTGGGCATTGTGGGAGAAGCAGAACAACGACCCGATCGCGATGAGCCACACTACCGCCGCGTTCTGGTACTCGGCCTTCAGTTTCGGCCCGCCACTGATCATGGTCGGCCTGATCGTGATGTGGCTCAACCGCCATAGGATCACCCCGCCACTGTTCATCACGTGGAGCGTTGCGTGCTGGACCCTGATCACCGCCGTTCTCTCCGGGCCCTCACCCCTGCTGCTCCTCCTGATCGCGTCCGTCCTGCTGCTGGTCGGCGCCCGCCGCGTCGGCCCCGTGAAGGCGATGACAGCGTCGTGAGGGCAGGCATGGCTGGGGGTTCACGCTCGGATTTGGTCGTGGTGGGCGACGAAGTCGAGGAAGCGGGGAATTATCTGCTCGGGATCGGCCCACAGCAGATCGTGTCCGATGCCAGGGTAGATTTCGGCTTCGGCCGACGGCATGTGGTTGCGGGCGCGCGCCGCCCCTAGCTGCGGGTCGCTGACGACGGTGTCGGCGCCGAAGAGCACCAGGCTCGGTGCGGTGATGGCGGCAAGCTGTTCGTCGGTGAACGGGCGGTCCCACGGCATGCCGGACCGGAACTTCACCGTTGCCATGACGAGTGCGAACTCCTCGTCGGTGAAGTTCAGGCCCGGCATCAGCCACTTGTTGAACTTGCGCATCCGCTCAGGAGTCGGCCGCGCACCCACCACAAGGAATTTGAACAGCAGACTCCAGCGCGGCTTGGCGAAGGTCGCACCACTGGGCTCGAACATGGTCAGACTGGCCAGGCGATCGCAACGGTGCACGGCGATGGCACCGGCCAGCCAGGCGCCCAGGGAGTTCCCGGCCAGATGGATCCGATCCTCACCGAGTCCGTCGAGCACCTCGACCATCCAGGTCGCGATATCTGCCGTGTCGCGCACGGGTGCGGTCTGCACACAGCGTCCCGCCCACCCGATCACGTCCGGGGTGTACACGACACGCTCGCGCGCCAGATCCTCGATGAAGTTGAGCCATATCTGCCCGTTACCCCCGATGCCCGGCAGCAGCATGATCGGTGCACCGTCCCCGTTTCCGGATTTGCGTACTCGCGTGGTGCCGAAAGATGTTCCCACTTCGATATCGGTCGAGGGCACAGGCCATTTCGCAGCCACGGTGTCATAGGCGCGCAGGAAGGTCGCTCTCGCTTCCTCGCTGGTGAATCGCCCGATCCTCGGCATGAGCCTCCCCTTCGGTCCACTTATACGGTACGACCGTACCATCATGATGGTATGACCATAACACATATGCGGTATGCTCATACCATCAAATTCGGGGGTCATCGGATACAAGAGGAAGGCGTAGGTCTCGTGCCGCGACTGGTCGACCATGAAGTGCGGAGACGCCAGATCACCGACGCCGTGCGCCGAGTAATCGTCGTCGGCGGCCTCGAAGCGGTGACCTTCCAATCGGTCGCCGCCGAGGCCGGATTCTCGATACGGCTGGTGCAGTACTACTTCGGAAGCAAGAGCGAATTCCTGCTGGCGACCCACCGATCGGTGATGGAAGACGCCGGCGCCCGATTCACGCAACGGTGGTCCACGCTCGGCCAGGACGCCGCACCCCGCGAAGCGATCCGCGCGGTCCTGACCGAACTGCTACCCCTGGACGGGCAACGCCGGGAAGAAGCCATCGTGCTCGGCGCTTTCGGCACCGCGGCGATCACCGGCGGTGGCATCACCGCGGAAGAAACCTTCGCCGCGCCTCGCGCACTGGTCACGATCGTCGCCGACCAGCTCTGTCGAGCCCAAGACGGCCACGGCGTAGGCCCCTGCCGCGCGGATCTCGACGCCGAACTCATCCTCATGGCAATCGGTGGACTCGCCCAAAGCATGCTCCAGGGCTACAGCACCGCTCAGTCCGCGACCCGACTCGTCGACCACCTCCTCGACCATGTACTGGGCCCGACTGCAGCGGCCACTCTCGGCGATGACGAGAGCTCCGCGGCCGCAACCCGCATCGCGTGCGATATCTCGCCCGAATGTGATTCCCCACCTGCCTGAAGTCACCGCATCGAGAGATCACCTCGTTTCAGCGCTATAGCGCGCGGCCGCGTCGGCAACCGGGGCAGGGCGGCCGAGACGGACCATGGCGCGGTAGAGCGCGCCATGGCTGGGCGCCGGGGGCAGTGGCGGCGGTTCGGTGCCGGGAGTGCTGAATGCGCGCAGCATGTAGGCGACAAGTCGTTGCCAGGTGTCGGGCGCTGCGTCGCCGGTGGCGGCGATGACGCCGGCGTTGGCCATGAGCAGCATGACCATGTCCTGGTCGGTGAGCTCGCGGCTGAGCCGTCCGGCATCCTGGGCGCGCGCGATCAGGGCTCACCATGACCTTTCCCCCGCCAAACCCCTCGAAGCCCGCCGCGCCCAGGCCTACATCGGCTTCCTGAAAGGCCGCAATGACGGCACCAGCAGGAGAAGGCTCGAGCGCCATCACGCTGAGGCATTGTGACGAAGTCCGACCGTGGAACGTGATGTACGTCATTGCCCGCGGAGGCGTGGTTGGGCATCGTCGTCAGTTCGTTTTGGAAAGAACCTGGCTGGAGATGCCCGAATGGCCGACCTCGATTTTGCTTACGACCTCACTCTGGACGAGGTACGACGGCGCAGCGCCGTCGTCGCGGCGCTCGGTGACGACTGGGATCCGGTGGCGGCGCTCGCCGAGGAAAATCTCGCGTACGACATGCTGTACTCGAATCTCGACGATGAGCAGCAGCGGATCTACGAGGAACTCGTCCGAGCCGGGATCCTGCCGGATCGGGCGACAGGTTGTGTTGCCGACTGATCTCACCGCCGAGCACGAACCATCCGCTCTGCCGAATACACGATGACTATCTGGCGGCTGAGTTGTAGATCGCGCTTGTAGCAGTCGGCGACCGGACTGCGGGACGTTGTCGTCGATGTCGAAGGCGAGCTGGCGGCGGAGCCGCAGAGGTGATTTCGAATCGAAACTCACGGCGCGGGATATTGCCGTGGGTTTCGTCGTTCCGCGCGCCGGGTGATCAGACGCAGATAGGACGCCAGATCGTGCCGCAGAAGAAACGGTTCAGAGCGGCAGAACCGCTGGAAATCTCGCTGTTGCCGATCGCATGGGGCTCGACCGGGGCCTCAGCCTGCGCGGGAGCGACGGACATCAGCACCGCCCCGGCCAGCAGTGCACCCGCGACGATGTGGCGATTGACTAGAGCGCCCGGACGCCGCCCGTTACAAGCCTCCGGCAATCGGCCTGTCACCCCTTCGAGGTGCAGTTCACCAGTGCGCCAAAGGTTGTCGATCCCCATGACCGCTTGGCCGTGTCAACCAGGGAAGCCGCTGTTCGGAACAGACGCGCACGCGTAGTCTCGCGCGCATGTCCTGCAGGATCACCGAACTGGTCATCGACTGTGCCGACCCACAACGGCTGGCAGACTTCTGGTGCGGAGTGCTCGGCTATGTCGAACTCGGCTGGGAGGGCGAAGACCACCTGGAGATCGGCCCGCCCGGAACCGGCTTCGGCGGGCCGCAGCCCACACTGGTGTTCGGTCGCAGCACCGAACCGAAACGCGGGAAACTGCCGCTGCACCTCGACGTGAGCCCCATCGACCGCGATCAGGACGCGGAACTGGAGCGGCTGCTCGCCGCGGGTGCGCGGAAGGTAGACATCGGCCAGCCCGGCGCCGCAACGTGGCACGTACTGGCCGACCCGGAGGGGAACGAATTCTGCTTGCTCCGGCGCCGGGTCGAGGCAGTGGAGAGCCACCCCAACCCACGGTGATGCCGCGCAGTTCGCTTCCGGCACACGAACATTGCCACCGGACGAAACACCGGAATCTTTCGTTATTCGGCCGCGCGACGTAGCGAGCCGATCATGCCGAGGGCGATCTCGCCCGCGTCACGGCGCACCTGATCGTCGGTGGTTTCGGCGAGGCTCCAGGCCAGTTCGGTGAGCAGACCGTAGATGGCGCGGACCGTGAGTTCGGGCGATCGAGGTGCGAAGACGCCGGCTCGGATCAGCTCGTCGACCAGGCCGCGGATCAGGCCGACCATGTACCGCTCATCGAGTTCGCGCCATCGATCCCAGCCCAGGGCGAACGGCCCTTCCTGCAGCACGATGCGCTGATAGGACACGTCGGCGCATTCGTCTAGAAACACTGTCAGGGCGCGAACTGCAGTGTCCCAGGGGTCGCCGGGCGCACCGAGCGCCTTCGTCAAACGTTCGGTCAGCTCTTGTTCGACCTGCTCGAACACTGCCTCGAACAAGCCCTGCTTACCGCTGAAGTGGTGGTATACGGCCCCGCGAGTCAGTCGGGCGGCCCGTGCGATCTCGTCGGCGGACAGTTCCCCGTACCGCCGTTCGATGAACAGCCTGCGGCCCGCCTCCAGCAGGGCGGATCGAGTGGCTTCAGCGTATTCCGCACGTCGTCCCTTGACAGTCACGGCAACAAGACTACCTTCACATACATCATGTATCTTAGATGTTAGGTGTATGCAAATGTCGGATCTCAAAGATGTGATCGTGGTGGGGGCCGGGGCGGCCGGGCTGACAGCGGCCCGCGCCCTCACGGCGGCCGGACGCGATGTCGTGGTGTTGGAGGCCCGCGAGCGCGTAGGCGGACGAACCCGCAACGTGGACATACCGGACAGCGACACGTACGTGGAAGTCGGCGGGATGTGGGTCGGCCCCGGCCAGGATCGGGTGCTGGCATTGCTGAGCGAACTCGGGTTCGCCACATACCCGACGCACGATCACGGCGCGAACATCGGCGACTTCGGCGGTCGCGTCCACAGCTACCGGGGCCGGATACCCCGGCTGAATCCACTGGTGCTCGCCGACATCGGACTCACCCAACTACGACTGGATCGTTCGGCTCGACGAGTACCCCTGCAAGCACCGTGGACGGCGCCTCATGCGCGCGAACTGGACGGTCAGACCTTCGACACCTGGTTGCGCAAGCACTCGCACACCGCCACCGGGCGCGCGTTCTTCCGGCTGGTGACCGAGGCGGTCTGGTGCGCCGAACCGGAAGAGATGTCGGCGCTGTGGGCGCAGTTCTACATTCATTCGGGCGGCGGCGTCGACTCTTTGATCAATACGACCGGCGGTGCGCAGCAGGACCGGGTCGTCGGCGGCACCCAGCGACTGTCGATCGCCATTGCCGAGGAGCTGGGTGACCGGATCGTTCTCGATGCCGCGGTGACCGAGATCGACTGGAGCGACGACGAGGTGCGGGTGCGGGCCGGGCGGCGGCAGTGGCGGGCCCGGCACGCGATCATCGCGGTCCCGCCGCCGCTGGTGCACCGGATCCGTTTCACGCCGGATCTGCCCGCCGCTCGCGCCCAACTGCTGCAACGTCTGCCGATGGGCTGGACGATCAAGGTCAACGTCGTCTACGACGAGCCGTTCTGGCGCGCACGAGGCCTGTCCGGCCAGGCCAACAGCGACCGGCTCGCACTCGGCACGGTCTTCGATGCCAGTCCGCCCAGCGCCGCCCCTGCGGTCTTGGTCGGCTTCCTCGAAGCCACCCATGCCCAAGCCGCGGCTCGCCTGGCGCCGAAAGAACGCCGCGACGCGGTACTCGACGACCTGGCAGCATATTTCGGCCCGAAAGCGCGCCATCCGGCCCACTACATCGAACAGGACTGGGCCGCGGAAACCTACAGCCGCGGTTGTTACGGCGCCTTCGCGACCCCATCGACGTTGACCCGCTTCGGACCGGAATTGCGCCGCCCGACCGGATCGCTGCACTGGGCCGGCACCGAAACCGCGACTCGCTGGGCCGGATACATCGACGGGGCGGTCGAATCCGGACAACGCGCGGCGCGTGAAATCCTCACGCCGACCAATCTCCGCTGAAGGGTCGACAATCCACTAAGGCATGCCGGCGACCTGTCTGGAGCTGGTTACGCCGAAGTTCGACACCGTTGAGGCGGCGGTACCGGCTGCCGCACATCGCACGCTGCTGCAGCGGCTGGCCCGGACTGCGGCAGGCAGGGCGATGTTCGCGCGGCAATTGAGGCAGGCGGATGGCGCCTCTCGACGCTCAGTCGCGGCCTAATTCACGATCCTGCATGCCCGGGCCAGCGCGAGACTGTCCTCGTAGGGAATGTATCGGGTGATTCGGCCATCGAGGACCGTCATGTGAAAGGCGAACGGTGATACGAACATTTCCCCGGTGGCCCGTACGCGCTGACGCATGTGACCCAGCGCGACGGCATCGGCCCCCTCGACGATGATCCGGTTCACCGTCAATTGCTCTGCCTCCAGGTACCCCGGCAGGTCACGGAAGAATGCAGCGGCTTCCTCCCGGGTGCTGCGGCGCCCGGTCCACGGCACCTCGTCGGCGCCATAGATGCTCCAGTCGACCTGATCGGCGAACATCTCGCCGAGCCGATCGAACTCACCGGCGCGGGCACACCGGAAGAACTCTTCGATGACCGCCCGAGTCTCACTCACGGTCGCACTCCTATCGGTAACTCGCTTGTGCTTGCCGCCTGTCTCGCCGGGGTGGATAGCCGCGTGCATGAGCTGATGCACTGCCGGACAAGAGCCCACCGACAGGCCTGTGTAGCTCTCTCGCTCCCGACCCTTCGTCGATGGGCAGCGGTCGTGCCACATCGTCACGTTGACATATTTTGGATAGATTAGTACAAAACGAGGGGTTGCTACTCGCCACGGTTGGCGAGCCGCTGGGATTCCGCTTCGGTCACCGGCCCCTGCGCTGTGGTGAGCAGTTCGCGAGCCCAGTCTCTAGCATTCGGGGTATGCGCCACAGCCGCTGGCTTCCGATCCTGATATGCCTGGCCGTGCTCGGCACCAGCGGATGTCTCGGCGCGGTTGATCGCGCGGACTTCGAGCAGCGGATACGCGCACGCGGAGGCGGACTCGTCAACACACTGACCCGCGATGCCATCGCCGCACTCACCGAGCGACTGGGCACCGTTGACCCGCAAGCGAACGTCATCCTCCTCACCGCACCGAACTCGACCCAGTTCCGGCTGGTCCTGCACAATCAGCCGAATCAAGTGACACGGTTCCTCACCGAACGCGACGACCTGGCCACACGCGAACCAACTCTTCGCCTGCGGATCCGCCATCCGGGCCGATCCAGGCAACTCGACGACTATTCGTTCACCCTCGGCGCACTCGGTCCCGCACAGCCGGCGCGGGTTTCGGCATTCGACGACCTCGACAGCGAGGCTTTCAACCTCAGCGAGGTGACCGGTCTATCGCAGATCGAGGACATCGTCGACACCGCCCGCACCCGGAGCGGACTACCCGACGGGCAGGTGAACGTGATTGTGGTGAGCCGTTTCGGCAGCGAGATACGGATAGTCACCAATGTGGTGTCGCCACGGTCGGAGATGCTTGCCGAGTTCGACAGCGCCGGAAGCTTTCTGCGAATGCGGCAGGTGTAGGCGGTGGTCCGACTCCTGGTAGCCGCAGCCTCGACCGGTGTCGCCGCCGGCGCCCTCACCATGGTGGTCCCGGTAGCGATCTGGCCCGGCGAAGCCACCTTGACCGCACCCCTTTTCTGTTCGCCCGTGACGGAGCCGATGGTCGTCTCGGACACCACGCACGATTCGGAGGGCACGTCGGTCAATTACACCCTGTACTGCGTGGGGGAACGCGGCGCGATCACCGACGAGGGCTTCGCGCTGCCGATGCTGGCACTCTTCGGAGCACACGCCGTATTGCTGACCACGCTGGTGTTGCTGACCAAACTCTGGAGACGGTCACGACCCGATCCGGCCACGCAGTCACCCGTCGGTCCGATCGAATATTGAACCGCCCCTGGCGTGAAGTGTCCCGCGCTGGTATCGGCGCTCTCCCCTGACCGAAGACGACCCAGCACGCCCGGCCAGGCGCAGGTGAACGCGAGGACGCGGGTCCGGCCGGGAAAACAAGAAAACCCGCGCCGTGGCGCGGGTTTCCGGTTTGTCAGCTCCTAGATGGCGCGGACGCTCTGAGCCTGCGGGCCCTTCTGGCCCTGCCCGATCTCGAACTCGACACGCTGACCCTCGTCGAGGGACTTGAACCCGGAGCCGGAAATCTCGGAGTAGTGGACGAAAACGTCGGGACCGCCACCGTCTTGCGCGATGAACCCGAAGCCCTTTTCGCCGTTAAACCACTTCACACTGCCTTGCGTCATGTACTTTGCGTTACTTTCTGTAGTAAGCCGAGCGATCACTTCAACAGCCCGTGCTCACCGACAAGCATGCCACATCCCACGGCCCATCAACATCTGGGGTGAGGCAGCACACGCCGGCGACGCCACCGAAGGTCGGGGGTCGTGGTCGATCCCGCCATCCGGGCTCGACGGCGAATTCGTCGCTTCAAGGGCCTGTGACCTGCCCGCCTGCTCCCGGGGCGTGGGTATCCTCGGTCCAGCCCTCGAGCGCCCAGGCGAGGTCGAGTTCGGGATCGCCGATCGTGCCCATTTCCCAGTCCACGATCGCCGCGAGCCGCGCCGGAGTGCCGTGGCGATACATGACGTTCGCCCACTGGTAGTCCCCGTGCATCACGCCGGGTACGAAATCCAGGGGCCGATGGGCGCGCAGCCATCCGGTGGCGGTGTCCATGCCCTCGACGTCCCGGCCCTTGACGCGCTCGAACATGGCGGTCCAGCGTCGCACCCGCCGGTCGTGGAAGCCGTCCGGCTTGCCGAGGTCCTGCAGTCCGCGCGCCCGCCAGTCGACTTTCGACCAGAGGGCGATTCCTTCGACGAGCTGATAGGCGAGTTCAGCTTTGGCCCGCGGGGTCGCTGCCGGCCGGATCACGCCACACCGCCCGTCATGAGGAATCCCCACCCCTGGACGTGTTTCGACGAGCGTGAACACGTGAGCTCGGCGCTGAGAGGGGGAAGTCCGGACCGAGAATGGGATGCAGCGCGCCCAGTAGCGCGCCGACGCTGATCTCGAGCATTTCGGCGCGAGTGTAGTGCTGGTTCTCCAACCATTCGACGGTCAGCACGCGGACGAAGGTGAGCCAGCTCGTGAGGATCGACGATATCTGCGCTCGGACGGTTCCTTCGACACCCAGCGTATCCAGTAGTCGACGACGCACTTCGGCGAGTTCACCCGCGATGAGGGCTTGGATGGTCGGATCACGACCGAGTACGCGATTGGCCGCGAGCACGCCATTGGCGTTCGCCTCGAAATAGTCGAAGTGAGTATCCAGCGCGGCGGCCAATTGCTCGGTGAGCGGACCTTCGGTATCGAGGCGCGTTGCGACCAGCAGTTGGTCTACAGCCTGCTGGTAAACGCCGACGAAGAGGTCGCGTTTGCTCGGAAAATGACGGTAGAGCAGCGCCCGCGACACCCCAGCCGCCGCTGCGACGTCTTCCATCAGTACCGCATCGTAAGGACGTTCGGCGAACAGACGCGCACCGGCGTCGACCAACACCTGACGGCGCTCATCGGGAGACAGTCGGCGGCGGGTGCTCATACCCCGACACTTTAGTTGACGCACGTCTACCAAGCACCGTAGGCTAGCTTAGTAGACACACGTCTACTAAGCTTGCGGTCGGCGGTCAGAGCATGAAAGTAGTTGGCCCCCTGCCTCATTCGTCACGCTCTGCGGGAGGAACAACATGGCTACGGCACTCAAATGGCTGTCTATGATGATGGGGGTCGCCTGCGTCGCGATCGGCATCCTTCATCTCGCCCTCGGCATCCACGCCGTCCCGGACATGGAGCACTCCGGTGTCACCACCGACAGCCTCAGCCGCTTCTTCGGCGCGATCTTCCTCGGCTATGGCGTCGGCTGGATCTGGGCTGCCCGCCGATCTCCGATCTCCGCGGTCGTCATCCGCTGGCTTGCGGGCATCTTCCTACTCGGCGCCGTCGGCCGCTTCATCTCCGTAGCCGTCTACGGCTGGCCGCACTGGTTTCAAATCGTGCTCACCGCCATCGAAGTAGTCCTGCCCCCCGTGTACTTCTGGCTGGCCACGGCCGACGAAAAGCGCACGGCGTCAACATCACAACTGCACCCCTGTCTCGAACCGGCAGCGAGGTCCTGAACGAAGTAAGGAAACCAGCATTCGCGCGGTGATGCTTCCGATCGCTCGCGCGCAAGCTCGTTACCGGCACGTCGACCGGTTCTCCTGTGCCAGGCGGTGGCAGGCGCTCGTCGCCTATTGCCACTGCCGGGATTTCAGGTTTGCGAGTCGCCGAGTGACGGGTCGAGGATGGCCACATGTCGCATGCCCCGATATCCCTGCGTGAACTCCCCCGGCTACGCACCCGCCACATCGCGCAGATCGGTGGACTGATGCGCCCCGGCACGCACCGTTCTCCGTTGCTCGAATTCGGCGAACGGTTCGTCGTCTCGCCGCCAGGATTTCCGGCCATGCTGGTCACCTACGACATGGATGATGTGCGCGAACTGTTCGCCAACCATGACGACTTCTCGGTCGGGCAGGTGCTCAGCCGCTTCTCCAGCCACGACTTGATGTTCGGCAAACAGACGTTGATCTTCCTCGACGGTGACGAACATCGCCGCGAACGTCAGCTGTTCGCGCCGCCGTTCCAGAGCAAGGCACTCCGGTCGTACGAAGATCTCATGGTGGAGGTGGTCCAGCGGGAACTGCCGACCTGGCCGGTCGGTGAACCGTTCGAGTTCCTCAAGGTCGGTTACGACCTGGCCATCGGCGTGCTGCTCGGCGTCGTCTTCGGTGACGTGGCCGCGGCACGCAAGGACCGGCTGAAGCAGGCGGTGAGCCGGTGGTTCGGGGAAATCGAGAGTCGCGGTTTTCTCGCCGTCACCTTGCTCACCCCGCTGGTCGGTGGCTATACGCTGCCCTACCCGCCGCTCAGCCGCCGCCAGTCCGAGGTCGACGCCGTCATCATCGAGGAAATCGCCGCGCGCCGGGCCACGTCCGGCGACAAGGACGGCCGGAAGGATGTGCTGTCCCGGTATGTCGGCACCGAACTCGACCAGCACGACGACGCCGCGTTGGCCCGCAACATGCGTGGCATCCTGCTGGGCGCCTACGAGACCACCGCGATCACGCTCGGCTGGATCGCCGCCATGCTGGCCGTTCACCCGGCGGCCCGGGCCGAGCTCGACGCAGCCGTCGACGCCGGCGACGGCACCCGGCTCGACACATACCTCGACGCCGTGGTCGCCGAGACGATGCGGATCCGCCCGGTGTCACCGTTCACCGGACGGCGCGCACTGCGCGACACCGTGGTCAACGGTGTCCACGTCCCCAAGGGCGCCATCGTCATAGTCCCGATTCTGCTCATCCACGAATCACCCCGGCACTACCCGGACCCGATGCTCTTCCGCCCCGAACGCTTCCTCGACAAGCCACCCAACGGCCGCACCTGGCTGACCTTCGGCGCCGGCGCCCATCGCTGCCTGGGAGCCCAATTCGCGCTGGCGGAAGCACGCATCCTCTTCCGCACCATCCTCGAGCATCGCCGCATCGGCGCGGCCACCGGTCCCGTCGAACCTCCCCGTCGCTATCACACCGGCCTCAGCCCCGCCCACAACGCCCGGATCACCCTACTTCCTCGCTGACACACGCACGGGGCAGGAGGATTCGCCGTCGCCGATGGTTCGGAGAGAATAAGCGGGCCTGAAGGGCCTAATGGTCCAAGAGCTGCGAATCCCACCCCGGTTCGGCTGCCTCGACCGCCGCCACGCTACTCGACGCCGCTGGAATGGGTGCTTGCTCGCTGCGGACAGCGGTGTCATCCGTGATCGCTGCCACCAATGGGGATCGCCGCTGGCCGGGCCCGAAACCGTCGGCGTGCCGCTACGCCGCGGCGTCGCTGTGATCAACCGGGCTGGCACAGTGGAATCAGCAGCGGTATCCGGACAGACAACGGCAACAGAAAGGTTCGCACGTTTATGGCGATCGACGGTCTCGGACGGTACGGAGTATGGCGCGGTTACCTGGGATTCACTCCCGAGGAGGCCGCTGAACTGGAGAAGCTCGGATACAGCGCGCTGTGGCTCGGTGGGTCGCCGCCCGCTGACCTGCCGGTGGTCGAATCCTTGCTCGAGGCGACGGAGACGCTCGTCGTCGCCACCAGCATCGTGAATATCTGGACGGCCCCGGCGAACGCGGTCGCCGAATCGTTCCACCGGATCGACCAGCGCTTCCCCGGTCGTTTCCTGCTCGGTATCGGCGCGGGTCATCCGGAAGCCAACAAGCCGTACCGGAAACCCTACGAGGCGCTGGTGCAATACCTCGACGAACTCGACGGGTCCGGAGTCCCGAAGGACCGGATGGCGCTGGCCGCCCTCGGGCCGAAGGTGCTGGAACTCTCGCGCACGCGCACCGCGGGCGCGCTGCCGTATCTGACCACGCCGGAGCACACCGCGCAGGCGCGCCGGATCCTGGGATCCGCCCTGCTGGTCGCCGAGCAGAAACTCGTGCTCGACGACGACCCGCAGCGGGCACGCGAGGTCGGCAGGCAGATGGTGGATATGTACCTGGGCCTGCGCAACTACGTCTCGAACCTGCGGCGTCTCGGCTTCTCCGAAGAGGACGTGACCAAACCGGGCAGTGACCGTCTCATCGATGTGCTCACAGTGCACGGCAGCCCGGTCGAGGTCACCGGGCACCTTGTCGAGCATCTGAAGGCGGGTGCCGACCACGTCGCGTTGCAGGCGTTGGGCGAGGACTATCTCGGATCCCTGCGCCAACTCGCGCCGCTGTTGACGGCGACCGACTGAATCACCGCGGGTGCGTCGGTACGCCCTTCGACGCTGCGTAAGGCGATATGTTCGAGCGCCGCCGGTTCCGCCACCGGAAGAGGTCACTTCGACTCGCCGCTGCTACGCGCGGAGGTCGTGCGGGGAGGTGAGGCCCAGAATCCGGTGCAGCTCTTCATGACGCGGCCGCATGACGGTTCGAAACGTCTCCGTGGTCGGGGCTGGGCCGGCGTCGGGATCGATCGCGAGCATCGCGCGTTCCTTGAATGCCGCGCCCGCCAGACTGATTGGTGCTGGGCCGGGTGCAGGTGGTCGGCCGCGTCCGGCGGGTGCGGGCCCCAGTACACCGTCGCCGATCCGTCGGCGTGCGGGTAGTCGCGCGCGCGACCGCCCTGGGCCACAGTGAGGTGTTCCGAAGCGTTGGATGCCAGCACGTGCGGGTTCACCTCACGGATGATCGCGGCGGGTTCGCTGCCCGGTTCGAGGACGACCGCGCCGAGGACTTCCCGTCCGCGCATGCCACTGGGATCCGGAATCGACACCACCACATCCCATCCCATGGCGCGGACTTCGAACAGCCAGCCACCGGTGTGACGCACGACCTCCGCGGCGGAGCCGCCGACCACCAGCAGGCGATAGCGCAATCCGTACCGACGGAAGTGCACGTCACAGCCGGTCGGCATGCCCGTGCCGCCGACGGCCGGATGCGCGCCTTCGCGGATTCCGGTGTCGATGTAGTCGCGCACCCGGGCCTGCTGGCGCCGGGACACCAGCGGGCCGATGTCGGTCGTCTCGTCGAAGGGGTCACCCACGCGCAGGGCCCGCACCATCTCGCCGAGTGCCTGGACGTACTCGTGATACCGGCTGCGTGGCAGCAGGATCCGGCCTGCACGACGCAGGCCTGACCACCGTTCATGACACTTTGTCCACACCTGGGTGAGCGACGAGGTACGCACCGATGTCGCGGTCGCCGGGCAGGATGCTGACCACTCCCGGCGGGATACCGGTGTGCTGCAACAGTTCGGCCATGAGGTAGGCATTCGGTTTCCTATGACCGAAGCAGACCGCGCATCCTCATGGTGAGCGTGGCCGGTCCGAATCGATCCGCGATCACCCGCTGTCGGGTGGCAGAACATCGTGTCCGCAAAGGCATGAACGCGAACAGTCCACGGAGGCACTCCGTGGACTGTCGCGTATCGAACTCACTCCGATCGACTACCTGCCTGCGGGCAGGGGCAGGCTACTGCGCGTCGCCGAACGCCAGCCAATCGACATTTACGCTGTACAGTACGGTGTCGCCCCACGCCTTGACGACCAGGTCGAAACCCTGGCCCGTAACGTTTTCCGCTTCGACTGTCACCCGAGAATTGGCGCCGTTTCCTATGTCGACCATAGAAAGCCCCACCGTGACTTCCGGTGGCGCGATGAATGATTTGGCGAATGTGATGGGCTCTCGCCATTCACGCCATCCGGTGCCGCTCGTGAGGCCCCATCCCGACGAGACCAGGTAACCCACATAGGATCTACCACTTCGAAGTGGTTGGGGGTGGTCTCGTTCACCGTGAGAGTGAAATAATCGTTCTGGTCGATGTTCGTGCCGCTACCCGGCGTAGGCGCCACGGTGAAGGTGTGCTGCCCGGCGGCCGCCGGGATGAGGACCGGGACCAGCGACTTGTGTGAGCTGGCTTCGTTCGTGAAGACCGACGCGGTGGCGATGACAGTCCCGTCCATCAGCAAATCGACGCTGACTTTTCCGGCGCTACCGCGCCATCCCGAGCCCGCGAACTGTATGTAGAGAGTCCCCCCGTTACTGGTCATCGTCTGACTGAAAGAAGACTGGGCGTTATTTACCACAGGCGTGATTTGCATGGTTCCTACTCCCCTGAACGCGACTGTATACCCGCATATCCCCCGGCGAGGGAATGCGTAGTCATCAAAACGCTTGTAGAACCTGGATCATGCGTGCAACAAAGAAAAGCCGAACCAGCACTCGAGTGGCCACCGACTTCGGTGGAGGAATCCCCGGCTACAAGAATAGCGCGAACATCGCTGCCGCACAGCAGGTTTCACAATATCGCCGAAACGCCTATCACCCTCCGGCTCCGGGAAGGAAACGCACGCCCACCGTGGGCCGACGGCCGAGCGGCCGCCCACGGTTGGACGAGCGGCTTCCAGCCGGAGTTCGAGAGCGCGAGAAGAGGGAGGGAACCCGTGACGCGCGCGGTGGCTGCGGTCAATGAGTTCGGTGACCGCCTCGCGACAACGCTGAGCCGTGTAGCTTCGCCGGACACTTGACACCACTCCATCTGTAGCACTACGTTGAGATCACTTCAGTTGCAGTACTACGACTGGGGCGGCAGATGTTCGAACTCAGCTTCTGCCTCACCGCAGGCCAGGGTCTCCACCGGTTCACGAAAGGCACGACCGACATGCGAAAGCAGCACGGCACCCACCCGATTCGAAACAACCAGCAGCGTTTCGTGGCTCGCCCCGTGCCTCCGCGGGGTGCCGCCACCGCCCAGAATGGATGGCCCCGGCACGGCAGGCGCGGAGCCAGGTAGCGCCTCGGCGGGACAGCCCACCGCACCCCGGTGATCCGGGCCCGGCGACACGAAACGGATCACAGCGGGAAGGGAATTGTCCCGCCGAACAAGTTGGCCCTGGGATCCGGCAAGGCCCAGTCGTGCCATGAAATATTTCGACGAGGCCGGGACCCCGGCCGGGAAGACATGGTCTGAGATGCCTGACGTGAACATCTGGAGTGAAGAGTTCGGCGCCGTGACGGATGCGCCGATCCTGTTGATCATGGGATCGATGTCCCAGGGCATCCTGTGGCCGGACGAGTTCGTCGATCGCCTCGTCGCCGGAGGACGCCGGGTGATCCGGTACGACCACCGTGACACCGGTATGTCGGACGCCGTCGACTTCGCGGCGCAGCCGTACACGTGGGACGACATCAAAAACGACGTGTACCGCGTCATGGACGCGCACGGTCTGGAGAGCGCGCACCTGGTAGCCCACTCGGCGGGCGGACTACTCGCCCAGTTCGTCGCGGTGGAGCGGCCGGAGCGCGTGCGCTCGCTGACCGTCATCGGCTCCTCACCACTCGGCGGCGACGAAGGTAAGGTGCTCATGCGGGCCCTGACCGGACAGCCACAGCCAGAGGGGAGCCTGCCCGAGCCCACGCCGGAGTTCGCGTCCTTCTACCGAGCGCTGATAGCCGGCCCACCGCCGGAGGACCGGCGCGCCCGGATCAACGGCATGATCGCCGAGCAGCGCTTGCTGCACGGCACGGGACTGCCGTTCGACGAGGACGCGGCGCGTCGGCTCCAGGAACGGATCTACGACCGCGCCCGCGACCTGTCCACGGTGGCCAACCACCGACTGGCCGCGGCGGCCGACCCGGACTTCGAGCCGGTGGGCGTGCTGCACCAGGTGAAGGCGCCCACGCTGGTCATCGAGGGCAGCCACGAACCGGCCAAGCCCGGCCATGGCGCGATCATCGCCGAGCAGATCCCGGGGGCGCGGCTGATGATCGTGGCGGGCATGGGCCACACGCTGCCGCCGGAAGTGCACGAGGAGCTGGCCGCCGCCATCCTCGCGCATACATCGGAGTGACGTCTGCTCGAGCCTCCCACCGCACCAGCGGGTTACGCGAATTGCAGTCGCGGCGGACAGCGGCTGATCGTCGCGGCTGAGCTCGCAGACCCGACAACGAATCGTCACTGTCGGCCACTACTGGCGCAGCGCAGACACGGAGAATTCGACATGCGTCCGCTCAACGGTGGGTTCGTGAATACCGCTGTAGCGGTTGGGCATCACTATGCAGTACAGGCCGCCGGTCTCGTTGGTCATGCAGTAGACCGGTCGTGTCGATTCTGGGCCCCTCCCGATTCACGCTGGTCACCGATGTGCTGGATTGTGATCTGCTGCGGGTCTTCTGACGGCGCCGGCCCTGTGTTCTCATCCCATGGATGCCACGCCGGCATGCCTCCCCCGATACCGGCGGCCAGGATCGCGGTCGCCAACAGGCCGTAGCCGGACCGGGATCTCGTCGCATTCGCCTGCTGCCGAGGCGGAGCGGGCTGCGGTACAGGGGTATTCGGGTTCGACATGCCAGACAGTCAACATCATCGTGTCCCCAGTCGGATAGACCGAGCGGAGCTGCTGGTCAACCGGTAATCGAACGGACCCAGCCCGGGACTGCTGCGGATCGGATCCACCGCCGAAAGCGGGTCATCGGTCGCGGCGCACGACTGTTTGTTCCTCCCGCCTCCGCGCGCTCACACATCGGCGATCGGGTTCTGATGGCCGGTGGCCGCGATGACGCCGATACCACGCCGGTATCGGAGCGACGGCGCGGGACAGCACCCGACATGACCGCCGGATCGCCGTCATTCCAGAGGACACCCAGCGCGGTCGGCGGCTCGGGTCGCGCCTTGCCGAGAGGAAACTCGGATCCGAGATCCCCTACACCCCACGCCGATACGCGAGTCATCGAAGAATCAACCGAATTAGATAGGTCAATCCGAGTCCGGAATGAAGATCAAATTGTGTTACCTGGGCACAATATTTTGTTAGCCCATTATTAACGGTGATTATTGACACAATAAGAGAAGTAGATTTGCTGGTTTCTTTTTCTTAACGTTGCTGGTGCGCGCCGTGATGGCGCTGTTATCCATCTGTGGAAAGGAAGCTCCGTACATGTTCTCTCGTAAGATCCTGGTCGCCGCCGGCGCCGTCTCCGCCGCCGCCCTATTCTTCGGCCCGGTCGCGGTGGCCTCCGCCACCGGCTCCGCCGCCGCGGGCTCCGCTGCCACCGGCTCTGCCACCACTGGCTCCGCAGGCCTGGCCTCGGGTTCGGCCGATGGCGGCTCCTCCACGGGTTCGGCCGGCTCGTCTTCCGGTTCCGCCATGCTCGACTCCGGAAGCTCGGCCGTCGACGGCGGCACCTCCGCCATCGTCAACATCATCGATGCGATCACCGGCGTCAGAGATCTGACCCAGCCTCAGCCCGCCGCCTGATTCGGACTCGTAGAGCCTCGGCATCTACGCTATTGCAGCGGATTTGCCAGAATCGAAACTCAGAACACATTATTGAAGTAACCGATGCGGATGAGCTCTGACATCAACGGCTTCGGATTACCCGACACCACCACGACACTGGCGCAACCCGAAGTCAATCCTCATCTGTAACCGGCGGCAATCGAATTCGGCCCTCAGCCGGAACTGAGCCATGGATGGCAAGTGCCGGCGCGCCGCCGCCCTCACCGCGACGTCTTGACAGCAGTACCCGGAGTCCGCCGCGTCGGCGGCAGCCGACGCGCGCACCAGCGCGACCACGCCGCTGCCGTGCGAGCACGAGGACCAGCACTGCAGGAGATAGTTTCGGTGGGGGCGTCGGCCGCCGATCGGCGGGAGTATCGCGGCGAATCCCTGACACGGCGGGGTCGAATCCCGGCATGATCCGGATCGGCGCGACCGGCGCGCTGCCAGCGTTCTCCTTCGAACCGATTCCGCGTCCAGCTCCCTCTAGAGGCAGCTCGGCGACCGTGTCGAGTACCGCATGGTCGCTGGACCATTCGGTCAGCGCGTATCAGCGTGCACGGTCGCCGAGGCGAGGCCGAAGACGGAGGTGTCGGCGCTGCGGGCGGTCAGAGATATCGCGGCCCGCCGGGTGGCCGGATCGACAGATCGGACCGCGCCGTCGAACGTGATCTCGGCGGGCCGATGGGCGGCGATGAGAACCGGCGTGGCGAACTGTACGTAATAGTTGATGACGCTGTCGGGGACACCGAGCCATTCGGTCAAGCAGGCCGCACCGAGTCCCATCGTCAGCATCCCATGGGCAGCGACCGCGTCCAGGCTTGCGTGCCGGGCTGCGGCGTCGTGCCAGTGGATGGGGTTGATGTCGCCGGAGACACCGGCGTAGTGAACGAGTTCGCCCCGGGAGAGCCTCACCGTGCGAGGCGGGAAGCGCTGCCCCACCGTAAGCTCCGGAACGGCGATGTGCCGGTCGGGCCGCGCCGCGAGCGGCTCGGCGATCCACTCTGAAATCTCCGCCTGTGATGACGTCGGCACGCGGTCGATCAGGTCCAGCATGGCGAGCGCTTCCACGGTCGGCGAGGTGTCGTGGTGGCGGCCGGCGAGAGTGGTGTGCACGGTCTGCACCACGGCATCCGTCTGATCGCGAATGGTCATGGTGACGGCGATCAGGTCGCCGCCCGGCGTGGGTCGGCGGGAGTCCACGGTGATCTCGTGTGTCAGCCGATCGCCGGCGGCCACCGGGCGATGGCAGTGGATGTCCTGCTCTACGTGAAGCAGATGCGCCGGATCGTAGCCGTTGAGTGCGGCGCGCATGAGCGCCCGTTGCGCGAGGGAGCCAACCGCGGAGGCGAAGGTGATCGGGGCGAGCAGTCCGGAGTAGCCGAGTTCGCGGGCCGCGCCGTCGTCCCAGTGGGCGGGATGGAAATCCTGGACAGCGCGGGCGAAGTCCCGAATTTTCTCCCGCCCGACCTCGTAGTGATCGGCGGCGGTGTATCGACGGCCGACGCTGGGGTGCGGGTGCATGGCGAAGCCTCCTCGGGTCAACGGGATGTCCGCGCGGCGAAGATCCGTTGCCCGTGCGCGGCCAACGGCTGATCCGGACCGGGCAGCACCAGCCACGGAGGCAGATCCGCCGCGACGAGTTCGGACCGCCATTGGGACTCCGTCAAGAAGATGCGGTCGGTTCCCGCCCGCACATCGTCGTGGCCGGGTCGGACGCCGCCAGGTCGGGGAGACATCAGGAAGTGCATGGACGTCAGCAACTGGAAGTGTTCACGACACGACTCGATGACGACGAGCCGGCCGCCCGGGCGCAGCAGCTCGCGCAGCCGCCGCAACGCCACGCCGCAGCGGTGGGCATTGTGCAGCACATTCGCGGCCAGGATGATGTCGACCGACTGTGGCGGCGGAAGCTCGGCATTCAGGTCGACCAGGTCGAACCGCAGCCAGGGATAGTGCGAGAAGCGGGTTCGGGCGGCGTCGAGGAAGAACGACGACACATCGGTGAAGTGATATTCGACGGGCATTCCGTCCAGCATCGGTAGCAGGTCGGCGGTGGTACCGCCGACGCCGGCGCCCAGTTCCAGGATGCGCACGGGGTGGCGGTCGATGGCCAATGCGTCCACCGCGCGGGTGACGATCGCACCGGCGGCGGCGTTCAGGTACCGGTTGACCGGATTGTCTCGGTATGCGGCCTCGGCGGTGAGCAGGTCCCCGTCCGGAAACAGCAGTTCCTGAGCGAGCACCTTGTCCTGTAACAGCTCGAGGGCTTGCCGGTTGGCGGCCGTGAAGAACCGCGCGAGTTGTCCGGAGAACCCGAGATCGGCGCAGACCTGGTCGAGATCTGCGCGCACCGGTGTGGCAGCCGCCTGAAGCGATGAAAATTTCTGATCCGCGTCGTATTTCAGCACTCCGCGCGAGGTGAGCAGGCCGAGCCAGCGACGCAGCAGCCAGCGATGCCGCGGCGCGACTTCGAGCGTGGACGCGAGGTCGTCCTCGGAACGCGCCACACCACCGTACAAAGCCGGTCGCAGCGCCGCGGCCATGGCCCGCAACCCGAACAGATCGAGGTCATCGCGCGCGGACAGGCACTGCCGCGCATCGAAGTCCGCGACGGCGTTCGAGGCGCGTGCGGCGATTTCGAACGTCTCGTCGGTGGTCATCGCGGACCGTCCAGCGGCGGGATGTTGTGATTGCAGCGGAACAGGTTGTCGGGATCATAGGTGGCCTTGAGCCGCTGCAGCCGCGGGTAGGAATCGGGATGATAGGCGCGGCGCACCCGTTCCGCGGACGCGGTGTCGTCGAGGATGCCGATATAGGGCCCGCCCGCGGAACAACCCTGGAGCGCGGCCACGACCTCGGCGATCCACCGGCGTGAAGGATCCAGGTCGGTTCCGGCGGGACCGCCGGAGAACATAACGGCGTGGTAGGCGGCGTCGTGGTAGCCGAACGCGGTCGCGGCCACCGGCACGCGCCGAAGCGCGCCGCCGAGTTGATGGACCGAGACGAGCGAATACGGGGTCGGCATCCGCCCCGCGAGATCGATGAGTGCCTCGATGGCGTCGTCATCGAACGCGCGCAGCCACTCGGTGCCGGTGGCAGTGCCGTGGCCTTCGTGAAAGGCCTGCTCTGTATTGCGTTGCAGCTCGGGGTATTCCAGCGGACGGATGAGGTCGAGCTCGGGTTCGCCCAGGCGCTTCAGCCTCGCCAATTCCGTCCGAGCACGGTCGCGCGGCCCGAAATAGGCGACGGTGACCGCCGCCATCGGCGGTCCTTCGGGGGCGGTGGGGGGCCAGTGCAGCAAGGTGGCGCGCAGCGCCAACTCGTCCGGGGATTCGGCACAGAGCTCGCGGAACTCGCGGAAGACTCTGCGCCCCTCCTCGAGCCGGAACAGCAGTGTGCCCGCGTGCATCGAGCCGATCGGATGCAGCTCGAACTCCAGAGCCACGACGATCCCGAAATTGCCGCCACCGCCGCGCAGCGCCCACAGCAGGTCGGGGTGATGGTCGGGAGTGGCGTGCACCAGCCGGCCGTCGGCCAGCACGACCTGCGCGGAGCGCACACTGTCGCAGGTGAACCCGGCCATACGCTGCAACCAGCCGCTGCCGCCGCACAGAGTGGACCCGATCACGCCGACGGTCGACACGTCCGCTCCGGTCACGGCCAAACCGTGCCGATGACAGGCACGGTCGAATTCCGCCCAGGTGACGCCCGCTCCGACAGTGGCGCGGCGGGCGATGGGGTCGACGGTGATCGTCCGCAGTCCCGACAGATCGAGCAGCAGGGAGCCGTCGGCCGCCGCGTGCCGCGCGACTTCGTGTCCGCCGCCGCGCACCGATACAGCCAGCTGGTGCCGCTGCGCCGTCGTCACGGCGGCCCGCACATCGGGCACCCGGGCGCACCGCACGACGGCCACCGGACGTTGGTCGACAGCCGTATTCCAGCGCTGCCGGGCCCGGTCGTAGCCTGGATCGCCCGGCGCCAGGACGGCGCCCCGGCATGCCGTGCGCAAGTCGGCGAGGTAGTCGGTGGTCGGTCGTGTGGTGGTCATACGGCGGCGAACTCCTCGGAGACGACGATGGGAGGGTGTGCCGTGGCGGACAGCAGTTCGAGGTAGTCGGTCAGGACCTCCGGCATCCGGCGGCGCAGGTAGCGGGTGAACGGGTCGTTGCAGGCGGCGCGCGGCGGGTCGGCGCGTACGGCCTCCAGGTCCATCTGATGTTCCGGGCGGCCGACCGCGAGGAACCGGCCGTCCGCCGAGTCGAGCAGGACCGCGCACTCCGGCGGCAGTGCGGCCGCGAGCGCAGCGGGGGTGACGGCGTCCGTGGCGTCGCGATCGAACAGCGCGTTCGGGATACCGGCGACCACGGTCGCGTCCCGCCGTACCGTCTCGGCGAGCGCGGCAATCCGGTCGGTGGTGTCGCGAGCGGGCAGATCACGCCATGGGACGATGCGGCTGGGGCCGGGTGCGGGCGCGTCGACGGTCAGCACCACGTCGTAGCGGTAGCGGGTCAGCTCGGTGTCGGCCCGCATCGGCTTCGCGTAGCAGGCGACCCGCACCGATCGGGGGTGCCGCCGAGCGATTCGAGCGAAAACCCGGGGATCGCACAGGAGCTCTTCGTCGGCGTCCAGCCGTGCGGCCGCCCGTCGCGCCAGGTCGTCGGCGCGCAGCCCCGGAGTGCGGGCCTGTTCCAACCAGAGAGCGAAGTCCTGAGCGTTGGCGAGGTTACGGATGTCTCCGACGACGACGGTGCCCCCGGGTGCGACCATGTCGAGTGCGTCATCGAGTACGGCGGTGAGATAGCGCTCGTCCGGAAAGCACTGCGTCACGCTGTTGAGCACCACGCAGTCCGGTCGCCCGGTCGGCTCGAGTCGGCGCAACGCCGTCCGCACCCGGTCGCCGGCGAGTTCGTGTGCGGCGGCCCGCAGTACCGCCACTCTCGGAAGCCCGCGTGCGCGCAGCCTCTCCACTACGGGTTCGGCCGGATCGAGCCCGAGGTAGCCGCGTGTCGACGAGTGCAGGCGGTGGACGAGAAGACCACTGCCGCAACCGACTTCGAGAACGATTCCGGGGCGGGCGCGCCGCACCAGTCCGACAGCGTGGTCGATCCACTCCAGCATGTGCTCGCTGGGGAACGCCGCACCGGTATCGGAGGCGCGCCAACCGGAAAGGTCGAGATCATCGCCGTGGCGCAGTTCTTCCGACGAGTACACGTACTCGTATACGTGCCGCCAGTGCTCGAGATACTCGGTGAGCAGTTCCCCGGGAACGGGCCGCACCGTGACGGCCGCGGCGGCGGGCCGCACCACGACCACGTCGCGGTGCCCGTCCCGTCGTGCCGAGTCCACCCACGGGTGCCGGTCGAGCATGGAGACCAGCTGATCGGTCACGGGTTCCGCGCCTCCGATACCGCGGCGAGCTCGGCCGCGGCGAACATGCGGTACACGCGTTCCGGGTCGTTGGCCGCGTGCGCTCGCCCGCCGTGCACATCACGCCAGAAACGCTGTACGGCACTGTCCGGCCGCAAGGCGCGACCGCCGGAGTTCTCGAACAGCCGGTCCATGGCGGCCACGGCGCGCTCGGTACCGCGCACCTGGTCGCGACGCAGCCGCAACCGGTCGCGCGGTCCGATGGGTTTCTCGGCCTCCGCCAGCACGTACAGTTCGTCGATATTGTGCGTGAGCTGCCGCCACGCCGCATCGATCTCCGTGGCGGCCACGGCGATCCGCTCCAGTGTGGCCGGATCGTGGCGGAACGCGTCGCCGCTGTAGCCGGTGTCTTTGCGGGCGTCGCCGGGTAGGGCGGCGCGCACGCGGTCGCGTTGCTGTTCGAGGTGTGCGCGGTAGCCGCCGCGCGCCATGCCGACGATGGCGGCGGTGATGGCGCTGGTGTGCAGGCAACCGAACGGAATCCGGTACAGCGCGCCGTCGTTGACCTGCTGACCTGGTGTGCGGCAGGCGGTCACCGCGTCGGCGCCGAGCACCCGGTGCGCGGGCACGAACACCTCGTCGACATGGATATCGTTGCTTCCGGTGCCGCGCAGACCGATCGCCTGCCACACGTCGGTGACCGTGTAGTCGTCGGCGGGCACCAGGAAGGTGCACGAATCGACCGGTTCGCCGTCGACGACGACCTTCGCGCCCAGTAACGCCCAGCGGGCGTGGTCGCAGCCGGAGGCGAATCCCCAGGCGCCGCTGAGCCGATAGCCGCCCTCGACGGGAACGGCGGTGCCGGTCATGGCGTACGAGGAGCAGATGAAAGTGTCGGTGTCGGTACCCCACACTTCGTCCTGGGCGCGGCTGTCGAACAGCGCAATATTCCAGGGGGATACGCCGAGCACGGACGCGACCCATCCGGTGGAGCCGCACGCCGAGGACAGCTCGGCTACCGCCGTGTAGAAGACGGCGGGGTGTGCTTCGTGTCCGCCGTAGCGCCGCGGGCGCAGCAGGCCGAAGAACCCCGTGGCGGTGAGTTCGGTGAGGGACTCCACCGGGATCCGCCGAGCGTGTTCGGTGTCCGGGGCACGTTTGCTCAGCGTCGGCAGCAGTGCACCGACCGCGGCGAGTACCGCGGTGGTGGCGTCGTCGGTCATTGCGTTGTCCTCCATAGCGGGTCGGGTGGTCCAGGAAGCGGGCGTCGGCCGCACCAGCGGCTGCGGTGAATCGTCAGCGGGTGAAGCGCAACAGTCCGGTCGCCGGGTCGGCGTCGGCAGGCCGCAGCCCGGCCGCACGGGCCTCGGCCGTGAGCCGGTCGGCGTCGGCAGGCCAGACATGGTGTTCGGTGCGTACCTCCTGCACCAGCCGGTCGCCCTGGTAGGTGCGATAGGTCATCCGCCAGATCAAGGAGTCCGCGTCCACCGGGTCGGCCCGGCTCCAGCCCTCGTAACGCAGGTCACCGGCGCGGGCGGTGGTGTAGCGCCGTTCCGCTGAGGGTTCGACGCGACCGGGACGCTGCACTTCCACCACGGCGTCACCGCCCGGGACCAGTGCGTCCGCGATGGCCGCCCACACCCGCGGACGGGTGGCGGCGTCGAAGTGCCCGATCACCCCGAGAGCGACCACCGCCGCACACCGCGCGGGCAGTCGGGTATCCAGGAAACCCGTAGGCAGTACGGTGATTCGCTCACGCAGGTCCTTGCGGGCCGCCAGTCTCGACAGCAGTACCGCGCGCATCGCGGCGGCCGGTTCCACCGCCACGATCCGCGCGTCGGGTAGCGCGTCGGCGACCAGCATGGTGGACAGTCCGGTGCCCGCCCCGACATCGGCGACCGGTCCGGCGATGGTGTCCACCCCGGCGAGCAGTTTGGTCAGCACCGGTTCCACTCCGGCCACATACGGTGTGGCCATGAGGTCGTAGAACTCCGCCGCGGCGGCGTAGTCGTCGGTCACGGCTTCTCCGAATCATCAAGGCTCGCAAGCAGTTCCGACACCAGATGAGCGACCGTGACGACCGCGGGCGGTCGCAGCAGGGCATAGTGATGCGCGGCGACGGGCCGGGAATCGATCACGACGTCGGTATGCGCGGCCCATCCGAGGTCCGAGAGATCGCCGCAGTCGTCGACTCCCATGCCGACCCCGGAATTGTGCGGCGCGGGCAACTCGGCCCGCACCAACAGCATGTCGAGTCCAGCACCGTCGAGATCACCGGTCTGGTGCGCGCCGAGCGCGCGCAGATGACGCCGGAAGACGTCCTCCTTGAGCCGCTGATCGGCGGGAGCGCCGCGTTCGACGAGGCCCGCGTCCGCGAGTCGGCGCCGCACCTCGGCGCGCTGCAGGTCATCCGGCGCCCGGTCGAAGTCGGGTCCGAACATGCCGGTGTCGATATCCAATTCGAGGAACGCCGCCAGCGATCCGAGATAACGCGTCCAGAAGCCGCGCCCGTCGACATGGTGAATGCGGTCGGCGATATTCGAGTCGAGCAGGACCAGCGCCTCCACGGTCTCACCGGCCGCGCGCAGCCGCCGGGCCACCTCGTGTGCGATGATCCCGCCCATCGACCAGCCGCCGATGCGGTACGGACCGGCGGGCTGGTGAGCCCGCACCACGCCCTCGTACACCCGTGCCAGTTCGGCGATCGTCTCCGGACCGGGCGCGCCGACCAGTTCCGGGTCCTGGATGCCGATGATCGGTGCGCGGGTATCGAGTGTCCGGGCCAGATCGACGTAACAGAGTACGTCGCCACCGGTCGGGTGGATCAGGAACAGTGGTCGGCCGGTGCCGTCGCGCAGCGGGACCAGGCAGTCGCGTG
Organism: Nocardia sp. CY15; assembly: GCF_009829295.1. NCBI lineage: Bacteria > Bacillati > Actinomycetota > Actinomycetes > Mycobacteriales > Nocardiaceae > Nocardia > Nocardia sp. CY15. Next base: position 58,061 of record NZ_VUOT01000019.1, on the reverse strand, counting down.
GAAGCGGCTGTTCCGGAGCCTCCTGGCGCGCGGCGGTGGCGACCGCGGCCAGGGTCGGGTCGGCGAGGAACTCCCGCGGCGTCACCACCAGGCCGAGTTCCCCGCGCAGGCGGTTGAGCATCCTGATGGCGAGTACGGAATCTCCCCCGGCGGTGAAGAAGTCGGTACCACGGTCGATATCGAGCGGGGCGTCCACCATCCGCTCCCACAGTTCGGCGATGGCACGCTCGGTGGCGGTGGCGGGCGGGCCGCTCACCGTGGCGGGACTCGGCGCACCTGCCGTGGGCGCGGGCTTCTCGGTGTCGGGCAACTCGACCGTCGCCGTCCAGGTCTCGGGCCGGTCCACGAGCGCGGTGACGGTATCGCACACCTCCGCGAACAGGGTGTCGAGCACGCCCGGCGGGAACAGTTCCGCGACGGCGTCCAGATTCACCGCCACCGAATCGTCCCAGTCCCACTGGAACACCTGCATGTCCAGGGCCACCTGCGGCGTGCGCACGCGCTGGTAGAAGTCGCGTACTCCGACCGTGTCGGGGGTGCCGCCCGGCGGATGCAGCCCGAGGGTGCTGTGGAAGACGACCGGGGCCTGGGGGGCGGTGTCGCGCCGGCGCCGGGCCAGTTCCCGCACCACCTCCACGCCGGTGACCTGTCCGTGGTCGAGCATGGTGGCGGTAGCCTCCTGCACATGCCGTGCGGCGGTCAGGAACGTCGGCCGGACGGGCAGGGCGATATCGAGCAGCACCGTGCCCGCGTAGGGGCCGATGGCGTGATCGAGATCGCGAGGCAGGTGTAACCGGTTGAGATACAGCACATTCAGCAGGAACCGGCGGTGCCCGGCCAACCGGGCCAGCGCCAATGCCCAGCAGGTGGCGAACGCGGCGGTCGGGGTGATGTTGTACTCGGCACAGCGATCGCGTAGGACCGCCATGCGCTCGCCGGTCACCCGGAATTCGCGACGCTCCAGAGTGTCGGGGCGCACTTGGTCGAACGGCATCGCCAAGGGCAGCGCCGGGGCGGGCGGCAGATCGTCGATCCGTTCCCACCACCAGTCTCGCTGTGCCTGCCATTCGGGTTCGTCACGCTGCCGGGAGACGGTCTCCACGTAGTCGCCGAAGTGGGCGGTGAGCGCTGGCAACACGGTATTCGGGTCGTCGAGGTAGGTGAACAGCTCGGTGAACATCAACTGGACGGACCATCCGTCGGCCACGAGCAGACTGCACACGATATGCAGGCTCACTTCGTCGCCCGGAAGCCGGGCGGCGGTGATGGTGAACGGCCACGGATCCATTCGCGGGCCGGTGCGCTGTAGTTCGGCGCGGATGGCGGCGAGCCGCCGATCGATCTCACCGGCGTCGGCGCTCCGCAGGTCGAGGTGGGTGATGGGGAGAGTGGCCAATCGGGGGTCGTCGGCGAGCAGCACCTGCTGGGTGCCGTCCGGCAGGAAGATCGCCCGCAGCATGGGTTGGCGTTCCACCTGCCGCCGCACCACCGTGTCGAGAACCGTGGGGTCGATGCCCGTGAGCCGGAAGTCGACATAGTTGTGCGCTGAGTCGTAACTCAGTGCGTATCCGTGCTGCTGTCCCACCCAATACGCCTGCTGCAGCGGAGTGAGCGGGAACGGTGCGGTGGGGTCGGCCTGCCGTGTCAGTTCGACGGCGGTTACCGCGATACCGGTGCGACGTTCGTCGATCAGCGCGATGAGGTCGGCGAACGAGAGATCCCCTACCAGTTCCGCCACGGGCACAGCGACGCCTAGTCGCTGGCGCACCATGGTGGCCATGCGCACCGCCAGCACCGAATCGCCGCCCAGGCCCACGAATGTGGAGTCGGGCCGTACGACACCGGCGTCGAGGTTGAGCACCTGGGTCCAGATGGCGGCCACGGCGTCGGTGACGTCCTCGTCCCCCTCTGCCCGGCTCATCGCGGCGTCCGGGGCGGTCCACGCCTCCGGAGCCGCGGCGAGGCGGCGCAGCCACTCCACATAGGAGGTGAACGCCGTATCCGCGGCCGCGGAATCGAGGACGGTTTCGAGGACATCCCACTGCAGTTGCAGACCGCCGGCGTGGACGAATGCCTGGTGGTCGAGCCACACCTGCGGGGTCTGGCTCACCCCGTGCACGATCGGGCCCGCCCACTCCAGGTCCGGGGCGCCGCCGACCAGTTGGGCGACATCGAGCGCACTGGTGAACACCACCGGCAGCAGCCTGCGCTGCCCGGTGCGGGTGGACAGTTCGGCGAGCAGATCCAGCGCGGAGTACTCGCGGTGGTCGATGTCATCGAAGAGGCGCCGTTGGGTCTGCGCGGCCCGTTCGGCGAAGGTTCCTCCGGCGGTGCGGTCCACCTCATGGGCGAGCAGCGTGGTGAAATCGCCAATCGCGGAGTCTATGCCTGGCAGGGCCACCGGCCGGTCGACCAGGGTCAGCGACAGGGTGAACCGGTCGTCGCCGGACCAGGCGGCGAGCACGTCCGCATAGGCGGTGAGCAGGACCGCCGAGGGCGTGACACCGTGATCGGCGGCCAACCGCCGCAGCTGCTGCCATTCCTCGGGTGCGAGCCGGGCATCGCGGCGGCCGAACCACGGCTGGGCCTGGGTGCGGGTGTGTGTAGGCAGGTCGGGCGGACCGGCCAGGTCCTCCATCCGGCTGTGCCAATAGTCGATCGCCCGCCGCCGGGCCGCGGAGTCCGAGCGGGACTCGGTGTATGCCACGTAGTCGGCGAACCGGGTCGGCAGCGGCGGCAATTCGGCCGTCGGGTCGGTGTAGAGCAGACGCAGGTCGCGGTCGAGGACCAGGAAACTCCCGGCGTCACAGATGAGGGCGTCGATTCCGAGGAACAGCCGGGTGGTGGTGTCGTCCAGTACCGCGGCACGCACATCGAACAGCGGCCAGCGGTCGGGACGGTGCACCCGATGAGACAGCCGCCGCCGCAACTCGGTGAGGGTGTCCTCGCGCGCCTGGCCTGCGGAGGTGGTGAGGTCGTGGCGACGAATCCGGAACTCCGGCACCTCGGCGAGGATCTGGTTGTGTCCGTCCTCGGTGATGACGGCGCGCAGCATCTCGTGTCGCCGGATCGCCAGGTTCCACGCCTGCTCGTAGCGTTCCAGATCCAGTTTGTCGCAATCGTATTCGAGATAGATGTGACAGGACACGTCGCTCAGGCCGAACGCGCCCGATCGGCCCACCCAGTACGCGTGCTGTACCCGGGTCAGCGGGAATACGGCGGGATCCGCCTCGACGACCGGTATCTCGTCCCGACGAACGGGTTGGATGGCGGCGGCGGGAGACGCGGACGAATCGACGCTCGCCGCGGGCATCGGCGGGCGGCGATCTCGCAGCAGTGTGGCGAAGGCGGCCACGGTGGAGTGCGAGAGCAGTTCGCGCATGCGGATATCGGTGCGCTCCCGCTCGTTGAGGATGTCCAACATGCGCGTCGCCAGCATGGAGGTTCCGCCGAGCGCGAAGAAGTCGGCTTCGGCGTCGTCGACCTGCTCGCCCAGCGTGTCCGCCCAGAGGGCGGCGATCGTCTCCTCTTCCGGAACGGCGAACCGCGGGGGTTCGTCGGGACGTTCCGTAATGTCGTTCGGCGCCGTAGCAACGAGAGCACCGTTGGACAGCGCGGGTGCGGCGAACGACGCGACCGGCTCGAAGACCGCCGCCGGGGACTCGGTCGGTGCGCTCACCACCGATACGAGCTCCGGTCGCACCTCTGGTACGAGCTCGGAACGCACCTCTGGTTCGACGACGGTCGCGAACCCGTTCGTCTCCGCAACGCGATCGGATACCACGAGATCCGATTCGGCCGGTGGCACTTCGCCGACGGCAGGCGGATCGATCCAGATCCGGCGGCGCTGGAAGGGGTGGACGGGCAGGCGGACACGCCGGCGACGGCGGTGCAGGGCCGCCACATCGATATCCGCACCGCCGCACCAGAGGTGGCCTACGGCGGTGAGCAGCGCGGCACGGTCGGCGGTGGCGCCCTCCGTCCGCTCCTCGGCCTCGGGCAGGGTGCTCAGCGCGGCGGTGAGGCCCTCGGGTGCGTTGCGGCGCGCGAGCGTGGCGAGGGTGCTGCCCGGCCCTACCTGGACGAGGGTGGTCGGGGCCGCCGCCGTCGCGGTCCGCAAGGCAGAGGCGAAGAGTACCGGTTCACGCAGGTGCCGCGCCCAGTGCTCGGCGTCCAGGGATCGGGTCCTGCGGCCGGTGAGAGTGCTGTAGAGCGGCAGAGCAGCCGGTGCGACCGGGACGCTCGCCGCCGCGGCGCGCAGCGGCGGGACCGCGGCCGCCACGGCAGGCGAGTGCAGGGCCGCTGCGACGTGCAGTCTGCTCGAGCGGATTCCGGCTCGACCGAGGGCGGCCGCGAACGCCTCGACAGCCGTGGCGGGTCCGGAGACCACACAGGCATCCGGGCCGTTGACCGCTGCCAACGCTATCTCCGGGTAGCGTGCCAGCGCCGCGCGCGCGTCCTCCTCGGCGAGTGGGACCGCCAGCATCGCGCCAGGCGCGGCATCGGCCAGCGCCGCCGATCGAACCGCCACCAGGCGCGCGGCGTCGGGCAGGCTGAGTACTCCCGCGACCACCGCGGCCGCGTACTCGCCGAGGCTGTGGCCGATGACACCGTCGGGTTCGATGCCGTAGCCGCGCAGAGTCGCCGCGGTGGCGAGCGACACCGCGAACAGGGCAGGCTGCCCGTAGCGCACGTCGTCGACGTCCTGCTGCGGGGCGTGGCCAGTGACGATTTCGCGGATGTCGTAGTCGAGTAGGGGGTTCAGCGCTTCGGCGCAGTCGTCGATGCAGGCTGTGAACACCGGCTCGTCGCGGTAGAGCCCGGCACCCATCCCCGAATACTGCGCACCCGCTCCCGGGAAGGCGAAGACGATGTCCGATCGCCTCGGCGGTACCTGTGCGAGGGCGATCGGGCGCGGGCCCGGGTCCTGAGCGGTCAATAGTGCGGTGGCACGCCATCCGGAGTCCGAATGCCGGCCGCTCGAGACGGTGTAGGCGTAGTCGGCCCTCGCGTCGGCCGTCACGACGGTCGCGGCCTGCGCGAGTTGGTCTCGGCATCCGGACTCCGCTGCGGCCGAGATCAACAGCAGTTGTGCGCGCAGGTCGGGATCGGGGTCGTTCGACTCACCGTGCGGGGGCGCCTGTTCGAGCAGCACGTGGCAGTTGGTGCCGCCGATGCCGATCGAGCTCACCCCGGCGATCCTGGTGCCGTCGCGCTCCGGCCAGTCCCGGGTGTGCTCGACGGCCTCGAACAGCCCGCGCCTGCGTTCCAGATCAGGATGGGCGGGACGCGCGTGCAGGGTTGCCGGGATGCGGCGATGCCACAGAGCGAGTGCGGTTTTGATCAGCGACGCGATTCCGGCCGCGCTGTTGGTGTGGCCGATATTGCTCTTCACCGAGCCCAAGGCGATCGGCTCGGGCGCCGTGCGGTCGGCGAAGACCGCGGTCAGCGCCGACAGTTCGATCTGGTCGCCGAGGGCGGTCGCCGTGCCGTGTGCCTCGATCAGGTCGACGGCGTCGATCCCGATATCGGCCACGGCGAGCGCCTCGCTGATCGCACGCGCGTGCCCGGCCGCCGATGGGGCGGTGAAACCGGCCTTACCGCCACCGTCGTGGTTCAGCGCGCTGCCGCGCAGCACCGCGTAGATCGGGTCGCCGTCGGCCAGCGCGTCCGCGAGCCGCCGCAGGACCACCATGCCCACGCCCTGGCTGTGCACCATGCCGGTCGCGTCCGCCCCGAACGACCGGGTATGCCCGTCGGCGGAGAAGATCGCATCGGGCACGTGCAGGTAGCCGCGGCCCTGCGGGACGATCAGTGACGCACCGCCTGCCAGCGCCGCGTCGCACTCCTCCGACAGGAGTGCCTGCGCGGCCAGGTGTACCGCGACCAGCGAGGTAGCGCAGGCGGCCTGCACCGCTACCGCGGGGCCGGTGAGGTCGAGCCGGTAGGCGATCTGCTGGGGGAAGTAGTCGGTGAGCGTGCCCGTTTCCGCCTGCAGCCGACCGAGCGGATCCCGCTGCGCGCCTTGGCGGTAGGCGATGAGGTTGTGCTCCAGATAGTCGCTGTGCGAGGCCCCGGTGAACACGCCGACCGCGTCCAGTCCGGTGCCACCGCGGTGCCCGGCGTCGCCGAGGGCGTCCCACGCGCATTCCAGCAGCAGCCGCAGCTGCGGATCCATCAGGGCGGCATCGCGTGCGACGATGCCGAAATGCTCCGGGTCGAATCGGTCCTGTCCGTCGATGACCGCCCCGACCGGCACATAGTTGCGGTGCTCGCGCAGTTCGGCGGGTACCCCGCTCGCGGCGAGCTCCGCGTCGTCGAACCGGGTCAGACCTTCCCGGCCCGAGGCGATCAGGTCCCAGTAGGCGGCCAGGTCCGGTGCGCCCGGGAATCTACAGGCCATCCCGACGATGGCGACGGCATTGTCGTCGTTCACGATTCGATCTCCAATTCCGAGTCCACCGCCAGGTGGCCCCGCATCATGGCCAGCACCGGACAGGACGCCTCCACGAGCTGGTGCAGCTCGCGATACCGGGCCGCTTCGTGCGGGCCGCCCACCCGGGCACGGACCCGGATACGACCCGGTTGCACCGGCTCGGCGAGCCCGAAGACGGGCCCGAGGTCCACGTCGGCGTCGACGTCCACCGACAGCGAATGGACAGCGATACCCAGCCGTGCCGCGTGGAAGCGGTACGTGACCGCCTGACAGGTGCCCAGTGCGGCCAGCGCCATCCCGATCGGGTCGGGACCGGCGTCGCCGCCGCCCGCGGCCACGGGTTCGTCGACCACGAGGGTGTGCTTGCCGATGCGCACCCGCATCTCGGTGGGTGTATCCGGACGGTGTTCGGTACGGACGGTGAACCGCTGTCTGCGGTCGGCCGCGCGGCTCGCGGCGGTGCGCAGCCGGAACACGGTGTCAGCGAACGACATCCGCGAGCCTCGCTTTCGATCGGTGGGCGCGTCGACGGTGGCCGCGCGCTATGGCGTCGGTGAGATCGATCGACACGGCGCCGGATTCGCGGGTCGAGGTCTCCTGATCGGTGTGGTCGACGATCCAGTCCGTCAACCGCCGGACGGTGCCGAGCCGGAAGATGTCCGGCACGGTGAGCACCGAAGTGAGGTGCCGCAGCTTGCGATGGGCCCGGACCAGGGTCAGGGAGGTGGCGCCGAGATCGTTGAACGGGGTGGTCGCCGCGATACCTGGGCCGAGCAGGTCGGTGAAGACCTCGACGACCGCGGATTCGATCCGCGCGCGGGTGGCCGTGATGGTCGGCATCGCAGCGGTGAGGACGAGCTCGGCCGCGTCGCCGTAGTGCGCCTCGGCGACGAGGCCGCGGGCCGTGGCCGCCGTATGCAGACGACCGACCCACTCGGCGGCGTTGTTCTCGGTGACGCCGTCGAGGGGTTGCGCACGCAGTGTCAACGTCAGTCCCAGCGCCTCGGCTTGTCGCGCCGCGTGCAGCAGCCAGTCGTCGGCCGGTGTGCTCGCCTGTTCCTCCGCCGCAACCGATGTCTCGGCGAGATCGCCGGCTGTGGCGGCCGTCCCCAGGGCGGGCGCTGGAGCGGCCACCGGGGCGATTCGGCCGAGGTCCGGTCGTCCGTTTTCGGTCGGAAGTCCATTGATCGCCGGGCTGTATTCGGCCGGTGCGGTGGTTCCCGTCTCGGCTTCCTCGCGAGGGAACGGGTTCGGCAATCGGGAATGGTCGACCTTGCCGTTGGATGTCAACGGCACGGCGTCCAGAAGCACCCACCGGGACGGCACCATGTACTGCGGCAGGTGACGCGCCGCGTGGGTGGTGAGTTCCGCGGTGTCCGCCGGTGAGTCACCGGCCACCACGTAGACCACGAGCTGCGGCCGGTCGTCCGCCCCCGGTACCGCCGCCGCCACACACCGGCGCACGGCTGGATGCCGGTGGAGTACGGCCTCGATCTCCCCGAGTTCGATGCGGTGGCCGCGGACCTTGACTTGCCGGTCGACGCGGCCGAGGAACTCGATGGCGCCGTCGGGCCGCCACTTGCCCAGGTCACCGGTGCGGTACAGCCGGTCTCCCAGCCGGTCGTGCCGGATGAAACGTCGGGCGGTCTGCTCGTCGTCCCCGACATACCCGCGTGCCAGACCAGCCCCTCCGATGTGCAGTTCACCCGGTACGCCGACCGGACAGGGCAGGCCGTCCTCGTCGAGCACGAGGAAGAACTGCTCGCGCAGCGCCCTGCCGTACGGGATGCTGGTCCACTCGGGACGCACTTCCTGAACGGGATGGCAGATCGACCAGATGGCGGCTTCGGTCGCGCCGCCCAGACTGATCACGCGCACCTGCTCACCGATCACCGCGCGCAGCCGACCGGGCAGCGACAGCGGAATCCAGTCACCCGACAGCAGCAGCACGCGCAGCGACCGCAGCCGCGCGGCCGCCGCCGGGTCGGCCTCGGCGTATTCGACGAGCATCTCCGCGAGCGCGGGGGCCGTGTTCCACACCGTCACCCGGTGAGCGGCGACGAGTTCGCACCAGTGGCCCGGATCGCGCAACCGGTCGGCGTCCGGGAGTACCAGCGCCCCTCCCGCGCCGAGCACGCCGAAGATGTCGTAGACGGACAGATCGAAACTCAGCGCCGACAGCGCGAGCACCCGATCGCCCGGACCGATGCCGAAGCGATCGTTGATGTCGTCGATCGTGGTGCGGGCGGCGCGGTGCTCGACGGCCACCCCCTTGGGTTCACCGGTCGATCCAGAGGTGAAGATGACGTAGGCCAGGTCGTCGTCCGCGGTGGCGATCGGCTCGCCGACGCTGACGGCACCGCCAGGAGCGTCGAGCGGGTGCGCGATGACGTTTTCCGGCAGCTCCACACCGGGTACGGCGAGAGCATGTCCGATCCCGGCGCGGCGACAGACCGAGGCAATGCGGGAGGCGGGCCATTCCGGCTCGATCGGGACGAATGTCGCTCCAGCCCAGAGAATCCCGTAGACGGCGACGATCTGATCCGCAGATTTGGGAGCGAGCACCGCCACTCGATCGCGCGGTCGGACACCGGCCGCGATCAGCCGCCCGGCGATGGCGCGCGCCCGTGTAGACACCTCGCTGTGCGTGAGCAGTCCTGCGGTGGAGAGCACAGCCGCGGACTCCGGCCGCTCGGCCACCTGGTGGCGCTGCAGGTCCGTGAGCAACCCCGCACCGAGTCCGGATGGAAGCGGTCGCACCGTCTCGAAATACGGATTCCAACCCAGTTCCGCGGTGTCCCAGGCGGTCCCGTCCTGGGCCAGCCGCCGCAGCAGGCGGGCGTGGGCGGCGAGCATCCGATCCACGAACTCGGGCGGGAAGACTTCCTCGACGGCATCCCACGCCAGCCGCAATCCCCCGGCCTCGTCCCAGACGATGTGGTCGAGGGTCACCTGCGGTGTCTGCGAGACTCCGAACACCTCGTCGCCCAACCAGCCCGCGGCCGGGCCGTCGGCCTGCCCGAGACCGACCCCGCTGGTGAACACCACCGGGTAACGCGGCGCGAGGTCGGCGGTCTGCTCGCGCTGCACCTCGACGCCGCTGTAGGAGCGGTGTTCCAGGTCGGCCCAGAACCGCGTGTTGACGCGGCGAGCGTAGTCGGCGAACCCGAGCCAATCGCCCGGGTTCGGGGCCGGCATCTCGACCAGCGCGGTGGTGCTGAAATCCCCGACGACGCCCTCGTTGTCCCCGCCTTCGTCGGATCGGTCGAACAGGGTGGCGTTGAGGCAGAACGCGTCGGTGGCTCCCCACCGCGACAAGGTGAGTCCGAAAGCCGCGAGCAGCACCGCGGTAGGGCTGAGGCCACGCTGCGCGGCGCGAGAGCCGAGAGCCGTCCAGTGTTCCGGTGCGAGCCGCGCCTCGTGGCGCCGGAATCGGGCGGTGCGAATCGTTTCGGGTGCGACCGCATAGGGCAGCCGAGGGCCGGGCGGCAGGCCGGCCAGCCGCTCCTGCCAGTAGGCGCGATCCCGTTCCCGGCGGCCCACCTCGGCCGCCCGGCGGGCGCGCACGATACTGAGGAACGAGGTCGGCGGCGGTGGCAGCGCCGCGTCTGGATCGGCGACCAACTCACCCCACTCCCGCATGAGCTGAATCCAGCTCGCCATATCCAGCACGATGATGTCGAATCCGACGAACAGCCGCAGCGCGCCGGACGGCAGAAGCGCGGCGTGGATGTCGAACAACGGTCCTGTCGCGGTATCGCGCACCTGATGTGACTTCTCGTGGCGCAGCCGCGCCAAGGTCGCGGCGGCATCGCCTGCGGCATCCCGCAGGTCGGTGACCTCGATGCGGTAGCGCCGCCCCGGCGGCAGTACCCGTTGACGGCCGTCGTCGGTCACGATGGCCCGCAGCATGTCGTGGCGGGCAACCACCGTGTTCCACGCCGTCTCCAGCGCGCCGACTTCGGCCCGCGCGTCGGCTGCCACGAATCGTTCCGGATCGCGGTCGAATTCGAAGTAGTAGAACGTGGCCACCCCCCCGAGCGGCATGCCGGCCTCGCGGCCCACCCAGTAGGACGCCTGGATGGGGGTCAGTTCTTCTTCGACGACGATCTCGGACGCCGCGACGGGCGGCGTCGGCGAGACGGTCTCTCGACGCGTCGAATCGACTGATTCCCTGCGCTTTTCGATCTCCGCGACCAACGAGTCGAGCGTGGCTCCGACGAAGGCTTCCAGTGGCACGCGCACCCCGGTGCGTTCGGCCAGACGCAGGTGCAGACGGGCGGCGAGAAAGGAATCCAGCCCGTGTTCCTGCAAGGGGCGCTGTGCGTCGATCCCGCCCGCATCGATTCCGAGAACCGTTGCGGCGCAACGCCGAACTTCTGTATCGATTGTCGCCATCTCCAGCCCTTGCTCGGCAAACTCAGCGGGCCTACACTAGACGATAATGACAACGTTTTTCAACAACGCGTCCTCCAACGATGCCCTGGACTGCTACCGGCTGCTGGGACGGTCGGGCCTGCGTGTATCACCGATGGCCTTGGGCACCATGACCTTCGGAACCGACTGGGGATGGGGCGCCGACAAGAACGAGGCTCGGCGCATCTTCGACGCCTACGTCACACGCGGCGGCAACTTCCTCGACACGGCAGGCAATTACACCAACGGCAACGCCGAGAAATGGCTCGGCGAGTTCGCCGCGGCCGACCGCGAGGCTCTGGTCCTGTCCACCAAGTACACCCTGCTGCGACGGCTCACCGATCCGAATTCCGGCGGCAACCATCGCAAGAACATGGTCGCCTCGGTCGAGGCGAGCCTACGCCGCCTGGGCACCGACTATCTCGACCTGCTGTACCTGCACATGTGGGACGGCCTCACGCCGCCCGAAGAGATCCTGCGCGCGATGGACGATCTGGTGCGCGCGGGCAAAGTGCTGTACCTCGGCATTTCGAACACCCCCGTCTGGCAGATCGCACGCATGCAGACGATGGCCGACTTGCGGGGATGGACGCCGCTCATCGCGGTTCAACTGGAGTACAACCTGACCGAACGCACGGCCGAACACGACATGCTGCCGATGGCCCGCGAAATGGGCCTCGGCGTGGTTGCCTGGTCGCCACTGGCGGGAGGCGTGCTCGCCGGTAAGTACACCGATGCGGATCTCCCGTCGGATGCGCGGCGTCCGGTGGTGGGAACCACCCGCAAAGACCTGATCGTCGCCAACGACGGTCTCACCGAACGGTCGCTGACCATCGCCGAGACCGTACGCCAGGTGGCCCGGCAACTCGGCCGGTCGCCGGCGCAGGTGGCCCTCGCCTGGCTGCTGCGCCAACCTGGCCTAACCGCACCCGTTCTCGGTGCCCGAACTCGCGCGCAGCTCGAGGACAACCTCGACGCCTTGGACCTCGCCTTCGACGACCACCATCTCGAGCGCCTCAGCAATGCGTCCGCCATCACGCCGGGATATCCGCACACCGTACTGGCTCGCCCATTGGCTCACCGCAGCGTGCACGGAGACATGCGGATTCAGCTGAGCTGAGCTGAGCTGAGCTCCCACAGCTGAACCACCTTCGGACGATCACGACAGGAATTCGCCTTGGCTCTTTTCGATCTGTTCACCGACCGACTGCTGCGCAGACCTCGCGGACCGCTGGCACGGTTGATGTGGCGGGACATGAAATCCCATCACCCGATCTTCCGCGACACGCTGGCAGAGCTTCACCTCACCGACAACGACCACCTCCTCGAGGTGGGCTGCGGAGGCGGCACTTTCGCCGCTAGTGCGCTGGAAACCGGTTGCCGCGTAACAGCCGTGGATCACAGCGCCGATATGGTGGCGCTCACCAGGTCGAGGAACGAAACCGCCGTCCGAGAGGGCAGGCTCGAGGTCATCGAGGCCGCGGCGGAAGCATTGCCCCTGCCGGACGGACACTTCAGCAGCGCGACCGCGATGAACATCCTGTTCTTCGTCGAGGCGCCCGCCATGCTGTCCGAACTGCACCGAGTCCTCGCACCGAACGGTCGCTTGGTCCTGCACACCGTCGCGCCCGATCCCCCACGGTCGCTCATGCCACCGCCGGTCGCCAAGCGCGCCCGCTTCCACTCCGACGCCGAACTCGTCGCCATGCTCGAAGAAGCCGGCCTGCGTGAGCCGAAAATCCGACGCGTAGACGGCGTTTTCCAAATCGCCACCGCCACGCGGCCGGCCTGATCGGCACGGGCGGGCGCGCACCATGGACGCGTACGCCCCGCCCCTGCGGACCTCCCTCCGCCGCCCCACACGCGGGTTCCATTGGAAGCGACGACCGCGATCCTGTTCGGATGACGGTCACGGGAACGAAGCCGTTCCTCATCGATCAGGGTCGGTCGACGGGTTCGGCGGCTCGTGCTGACAGGATGTGAGCGTGCTCGCGCAGAACACTCCGACGTCGATTCGGACGAAAGTGCCCTCGACGTACGCACTGGTCGCGCTGATCGCCCTCGGGCTGGTCATGCAGGCGCCGCTGGTGCGCGCGGTCGGTGCGTCGGCACGGTTGCAGACCGCGGTGACGATATTCTCCGGCGTCTTCGTGCAGGCGGTGCCTTTTCTGGTACTCGGCGTACTGGTCAGTGGTGGCATCGCGGCGTTCGTCTCCCCTGCCGTGCTGCGAAAGGTGCTGCCCCGCAACGAGCCCGCGGCGATCGGCGTAGCCGGGCTGGCGGGCATGGCGTTGCCTGGATGTGAGTGCGGTGTCGTGCCGGTGGCGCGACGGTTGACCGATCAGGGCGCGCCGGGCTCGGTAGCGCTGGCTTTCATGCTGTCCGCGCCCGCGACCAACCCGGTCGTGCTGATCTCCACCGCGGTGGCTTTTCCCGGCGAGCCGGGTATGGTCGCGGCGCGGTTCACCGGTTCGCTGGCCACCGCTGTCGCGATGGGCTTCATCTGGTCGATGTTCGGCCGTCCGGCGTGGCTGTTGCCGAGGGCCGGGCATGGTCACTGCGTGGCGGGCCGCACCCGCTGGGAGGTCTTCACCGAGGCCGCGCGCCACGATCTACTACAGGCCAGCGCTTTTCTCGTACTCGGCGCGGGGGCGGCCGCCGCGCTCCATGTGCTGGTCCCGCCCTCCTGGTTTGAACATCTGGCCGGCCAGATGGTGATAGCCATCATTGTTCTGGCCGTCTTGGCGATCGTGCTGGCGCTGTGCTCGGAGGCCGACGCGTTCGTCGCTGCGAGCATGTCGACGCTGCCGTTGCTGCCGCGGCTGGTGTTCCTGGTGGTCGGGCCCGCGGTCGATGTGAAACTGTTCGCCATGCAGGCGGGTACGTTCGGACGAGCGTTCGCGATGCGATTCGCGCCGGTGACGTTCGTGGTGGCCGTGGTGTGCGGCGCCCTCGCCGGATATGTCTTTCTCGGAGGTGCCCGGTGAGACGGGAGACCCAGAATCTGCTGTTGCTGCTGATCGGCGGCGCGGTCTTGTGTATCGCGCTCGATGGCTCCTACCTGCGCTACGTGAAACCCGGCCTCTATCCGTTCCTGCTGATCAGCGGCGCGGGTTTCATTCTGCTCGGGCTGATCGCGATCGTGCGCGACATCCGGCGCGGCGCGGCCACCTCGAGCGACGAGCACGACCATGGGCACGGCACCGGCCGGGCCCATTGGCTCCTGCTGCTTCCGGCCGCCGCACTGCTGCTGATCGCCCCGCCCGCGCTGGGCGCCGACGCCGCCGTGACGAGCCCTCGGGTACAGGTCGTGGCCGGCGATTCGCCCTCGGCGCAACCGGAGCGATGGCCGTTTCCGCCCCTGCCGACGGATCCCGCACCGACGTTGCGGGTTGTCGATCTGGTGGATCGGGCGCTGTTCGACTCGAACCGCTCCCTGGACGGCCGAGAGGTGACCATCAGCGGATTCGCGATGCGGCCGGTCGATCTCGGGCAACGGCCTTCCGACACCACCGACACAGATCTCGCGCGAGTGGTCATCACCTGCTGCGTCGCCGATGCCCGCTATGTAGTCGTGCACCTTACGGGGATGCCGGAAGTGATCGAGGACGACACGTGGCTCGAGGTCCGCGGCTTCGTCGAACCGGACAGCGCCCAGCATGATCCCGACTTCACACCAACTCTCCGCGTCACCGACTATCAGCGGATCCCAGCTCCGGATCACACATACGAACGCAGTCGCCAGTGATCCGCGGTCGCTGCTTTCAGCCACCCACGAGGGCCGAGTTCGTCGCCGGACATCGGCTGGGCTGTCGACCGTGACCTTCCGGATTGATTGCGACCGCTCGTTTCGGGAACCCGTGGACAACGAATCATCCAGACCCGGAGGTTCTCTGGTGACCTGTCGCGGGTCTTCGCTGCACGGCGAGGTCTCGCACGATCGCAGGAGGTGTTGCGTTGTCTGTCGACCGCCACGACGAGGATGCCGCGACGGGCGCCGACCGCCCTGGCGGCCCGGCCCCTCGGAGTGAGGCCGCGGCCGCCGAACGATTCGCCATCCGCAGTGCCGCGGCGTTGTTGGGCGCTGTGGCCGTCGGTCTCGGGTTCGGTGTGCTTACAGCGCTGGTCCGGGCGCGGTGGGAACCGATGCAGAGCGCGGATCAGGCGGTCACCGACAGCCTGGTCTCCGTGGCAGCGGAGCACAGGATTCTGCGGAACGTACTCACCGGCATCACCGATCTCGGCGGGACCGGCACGCTGGTCCTTGTGCTCGCCGTCTGCGGGCTCTGGCTGCTCATTCGTCGTCTCCCCCGCCTTGCTGTCTACGTGGTGGTGACAGGCGCGGGTGGGTTGATCCTCAACCCGATCGTCAAAGAGCTTGTCGCCCGGCTGCGTCCGGTGGTGGAGACTCCCCTCTACAGCACAGACGGGTGGAGCTTCCCCAGCGGACACGCGATGAGTTCACTGGTGTGCTACGGCGTTGTCCTGCTGGTTTTCGCACCGATCCTGCCGGCGGGCCCACGCCGTGCGGTGGCCGTGTTCGCGGTCCTCATGGTGGCGGCCGTCGGCGTCAGCCGGATAGCGCTGGGCGTGCACTACCTCACCGACGTCCTCGCGGGCTGGCTGCTCGGGTCGCTGTGGCTCGTGCTGGCCACCGTCGCGTTCCACCGATGGCGTGGCGACGCCCGAATCGGCGACGCGGGCCCGCTGCCGGGTGACGTACCGCCGGCCGAGGAAGACGACTTGCGGCCGGTCCCGCTGCGGCATGCGCCCACCCTTCCCCACCCGTGGCGAGGAATCGGCGAACTCGCGGTCGCGTGGGTGCTGCTCGTCGGAGGGCTCGTCGGAATCGGCATGCTGGTGCGCGCCCCGGAAGCCGAAAACCCGGTCCCGCGGTGGGATCACAGCATCGTGGCGACGCTTGCCGAGCACCGTAACCCTACGCTCACCTCCATCCTCGGCGTGTTCGGCGAACTCGGTAATACCACCGCGGTCATCACGGTCGCCCTGATCGTCGCCGCGCTGGCGGTGGGCGTCCTCCGCAGCTGGCGCCCGGCGTTGTTCCTCGGTATCGCGCTGTCGGGTGAGATCACGCTGTTTCTCACCACCGCCGCGATCGTCGACCGCGACCGCCCCCAGGTCCCACACCTCAACCCCGACCTGCCACCCACCGCCAGCTTCCCTTCCGGGCACGTCGCCGCCTCGCTGACGCTTTACTCAGCCACCGCCGCACTCCTGTGGGCCACCACCCGCGGACGAGGGCATCGGCTCCTGTCCGTCACCATCATCGCGATCCCCACGCTGGTGGGCGTGCAGCGAATCTACGCCGGTGCGCACTACCCCACCGACATCATCGGCGCGGTCCTGCTGGCATCGATATGGACAGCGATCGCCTGGTGGGTCGTCGAACCCGTCGAGACCTCTGGTCAGTCGGCGGCTCTGGGCAGCACCGCACGAAACTTTCCGTTCCGCAACGCGTCACCGGCCACGGCAAGGATTTCCCGCGCGTCGTCGACACCGATCCGCAAGAGATCAGCCGCCGACGACACCGAAACGCCCTGAAGTAACACACATGGATCAGATCTGCCGCAACATCGGGCTCCGACACATCCGCCAACGCCGCCCGGATGATATCGGCTACATCGAATTCCTCCGGCCGAAACACATCATCGACATCATCGGTTCTGCTGGCGGTCTCAGCGACATCACGAGACCTGCTTGTCGAACCCTGACCGACTGTGTTGGGCGTGGACGCCGGTAAGGCTACTGATCTGGCCATCTGGTCCCGTCTTTGCTGGTGCGCGGCCGACCGTCCGCAGGCGTCATCTGTGTGTATCGAGCGACACTCTGAGTGACCACCTCGGCTTCCTGCCCTCGCATCTCGAACCAGCGGCGGAACCGATCCTGCTGCGACATCGGCGAACCGGCGTCCGCTCGGTTGCGCACCGAATCAGCGGAAAGCCCATCCGCGTCGGCGGGCTCGGGCGGTCGACTGCCGATCTAGCCATCGGGAAGGCCCTGCTGATACATGGCGAAGTGTACCCGCTTGATTTCCGGCCGTTGAAGTGTCGTAACGTAATGGTGGATGACCCATTGCGGTGTGCCGACAATGGCACCGTTGATTTCCGCGTCGGCGAATCCGACGGCAATGGCCTCGGGGTAATTGAGTTCGGTCTTGGTCGAATCTTCGAAGGCGAACGAGGGCAAGCGACTACGCCATTCCACGTAACTCTCGGTCAAGCCGTACAGCTCCAGCTTTCCGTGGGCGGCGATCAATACTGCGGCGAGCTTTTTGCTGAGTTCATAATTGGTGGCCTGATCGATGGCGTGGGCGAATTCGTGGCAGACATCGTCTGCGTATATCTGAGCGCTGCTCGGATGCATGCCGTTCAGGCGACGGAAGTCGCTGTCAGCGAGAGTCAGCATCCGATCGGCCGCATGCGGCAAACTGAATGTAAGTATGGTTTGGAAGAGGGCAGGGTCATTCTCCACATACTCGCGGATGGCGATGGCGCGCGCTCCTGCCACGAAATCGATTTCGAGTACGCGGATGTTGGTCGTGAGCTTGCGGAATCCGGGAGCGTACCGATACTTGACGAGCAGGTCATCCAATTTGTCCAGGATTTCCCCGACCGTATCCGCCGGGATGTGGGGACTGACGAGCCCGGACAGCTCGATATAGGGGTGATCGAGCTCGAAATTCGCGACCAGTCTGGTCTTGGCCTGTGCCTCCTCGTCGAGCCCGGCCATCCGCAGTGGATGCTCGGCGTGCTGCGCCACCTCGCGCAACGCGGACATAGCCGCCATCTGCGTATCGAGCACTGTCCTCGAGATCGACGGGGGAAATGGTATCTGTGCCAGCGAATCCCCGACGGACTTCACCAGCCGTCCGATCTCGACGATGTCTTGCCGACCAAGGTGATGGTCCTGCCACACTCTGCGGCCACCGACGTCGCGGACGAAAGCGGCGGCGAAGGGGCTCGGCTTGCCGGTGATCGCCGCGAAGAGGCCCAGCAGGTCGACTGCCCGAGGGTTGTTGCGTGCCCCCTCGAGCACGAAGTCCCGGTAGAGGACATGGTATGGATCCTGTCGATCCAGCAACACGTCGGCGATCGGCGCGCCCATGGCCCGGCCGATCTTCGCTTTGGTCCACTCCGCCATTGCCTGGTCAGCATCGTCGTAGATCTCCCTGAGGACCTGTGTCTCCTTCTTGTCGTCGAAGGTCAGCAACTCGATCGTGACTCCCGGACGTCCCTGCATCGCCTGCATTCGCTTCACACTGGGTGCCTGCGCGACCTTGTCGATTTCGGTTCCGAGGCTTGCGGTTTCGTCGTCAGGAGGTCGATTGCCTATGAAATCAGGAGGGCGCGCGGAGCTCGGCTCATCGGTGCCGGATCCCGCTGCCGACTTCGGAAAGAACTGTTGCGAAAACTCGATCGACGTCGCTTGTTCCGGAGATGCGCTGTCGGTCGGTCGGGACCATGAAGTGATACCCGACGGCCGGGGCGATGGGTGGAATCAGCCTGGTGACCACGGCGTCGACTTCTCCGCGTTATTCGGTCCGGCATCACCTGGCTGATCCTGCGGCCGGTTCCCTATGAGCCCAGATGTGCGATCGCCTTCCTCTGGAGACGAACCGCCCGACTGTTCCGGTGTCTCGAATCGGCCGAAGTTCGCGGTGATGTATCCGTCGAGTTCCATCCACGTGGTGGTCAGCTGGATCAGCCGGGCGAACCGCACATGATCGAGCAGCGCGTTCAGGAGGCGACCAGTCGGGGTTTCCTCCATCGAGGCGGCGAGGCGTTCGAGTGCCTGTGGTAGGTCCATACCCGCATTCGCCGCCACGCCGGAGCTGGTGGCAGAGCGACCGAGCATGTCGTCGAGATCTCGTGTGCGCTGTGTGCGCCGTTCGGCATTCGAGTTGTTGAGCGCGTTGTCCGGTGTTCCTTCGAGTGCCAGTGTCGTGGCACGTTGGAGATCATCTTCCAGCCGGAGGCTGCGACCGATCCACGGACCGAGCGCCGTCGACAGCTGCTGCCCGCCACTGCTGAGCAGTCGGTGCCATTCCGGCTGGGTGAGCGCGGTCAACCGCCTGTGCAGCAGGTTGAGCACTTCGCTCAGCTGTGTCATCACCAGACCGGGGTTCGTCCCGGTCAGCGTGGCAATCGTCGCGGCCGACGCTTTCCGGGCGTGCTGCCATGCCTCGATGGCCGCGGCCTCCGCACCGCGTACGGGTGGCTCCTCGCCGAATCGCTGCGCAGCCGCGCGTAACTGCGCTGCGGCGTCCGCGCGGTTGCGCGCCAAATCAGCGGAAAGCCCCGCCGCGTCGGCGGAGTCGGATGGCCGACTGCCGATGAACCCGCCGGGCCGGTCCGCGCCGGGCCGGGTGATGGTTTCGTCGAACAACGTGGGAGGCTCGTAAGCGAGGCCGTCAACGAGACGGATCCCCAGCATTCGCACCCGCAGCCGCCCATCGTTCAGCTCGACCGCCAGCGAGCCGGTGTGCTTCAGACCACCCCACCGTCGTGATGCGCGCCCGACCGCTGCGGATACCGCCGAACCCACTTGATCCGCACCGAAATCTTCTGCCAGCCCCGCCAACTGCGCGGGGTCTACGTGAACGATGCTTTTTCGATCTCCCCACAGATGAACCAACCAAGAATCCGTTTCACCTGCCCGACCCCGCCACTCGAACGTGCCGAACCCTTTACCCAGCAACTCCGATTCCAGGGCCCTACGGGCACGCACCACCGTAGATCCCGACAGCGCTCCGGAGACCGTGAAACCTTTGTCGCTGCCCCTGCTCGACAAAAGCAACTTCACGCTGTCGCCATCCGCCGCCGCTATACCGTAGTTCACCAGGCACGCAGCGATATCGAGCAGTCCAGCGGGGGGCTCGACCGAGGCGGCGTCCAATCCGAGGAAACTCAGCGACTCCGCGAGAGAAGCACGAATTAGCGAGGTAGGCGTATCCGGTCCGAACACTACCGACGAACGCCGTATCGGATCATTGGGATCGGCTGCCGAATCCGTTGGACGACTGCCGATGTAGCCAGCGGGACCGCGTTGCTCGGAAGCCGATCGCTCGAGGTGTTCCGGCTTGATTTCCGGTGATTGGAGTGTCGTAACGTAACGGTGGATGACCCATTGCGGCGTGCCGACGATAAGTCCGTTGATCTCCGCGTCCGCAAATCCTACCGCAATGGCCTCGCGGAAATCGAGTCTGGTCTTGGTCGAATCTTCGAAGGCGAACCAGGGCAAGCGACTACGCCATTCCACGTAACTCTCGGTCAAGCCGTACAGCTCCAGCTTTCCGTGGGCGTCGATCAGTACGCTAGAAAGATTATCGCTGAGTTCATAGTTCGCGGCTTGGTCGATCGCGTGGGCGAATTCGTGGCAGACATCGTCTGCATATATTTGCGCACTGCTCGGATGAGATCCGGATTGGCGACGACGATCGCTGTCAGCGACAGTTTTCTCACGATCGGCCGCATACTGCAAGCTGAATGTCAATTTAGTTCGGGCGGGGGAAAGCTTGCCAGTCTCGAGATTCTTCATCTGCTGACTCGAAGCGGTGGCGCGCGCTCCTGCCACGAAATCGATTTCGAGTACGCGGATGTTGGTCATGAGCTTGCGGAATCCGGGAGCGTACCGATACTTGACGAGCAGGTCATCCAATTTGTCCAGGATTTCCCCGACCGTATCCGCCGGGATGTGGGGACTGACGAGCCCGGACAGCTCGATATAGGGGTGATCGAGCTCGAAATTCGCGACCAGTCTGGTCTTGGCCTGTGCCTCCTCGTCGAGCCCGGCCATCCGCAGTGGATGCTCGGCGTGCTGCGCCACCTCGCGCAACGCGGACATAGCCGCCATCTGCGTATCGAGCACTGTCCTCGAGATCGACGGGGGAAATGGTATCTGTGCCAGCGAATCCCCGACGGACTTCACCAGCCGTCCGATCTCGACGATGTCTTGCCGACCAAGGTGATGGTCCTGCCACACTCTGCGGCCACCGACGTCGCGGACGAAAGCGGCGGCGAAGGGGCTCGGCTTGCCGGTGATCGCCGCGAAGAGGCCCAGCAGGTCGACTGCGCGAGGGTTGTTGCGTGCCCCCTCGGTCACGTAATCCCGGTAGAGGACATGGTATGCCGGTGGATCCAGGCGCACCTCAGCGATCGGCGCACCAATCGCCTGGCCTATTACCGCTTTGGTCCACTCCGCCATGGCCTGGCCGACGTCGTCGTAGGTCTCCCGCAGGACATGTGTGTCGTCCTCGAAGGTCAGCAACTCGATCGTGACTCCCGGACGTCCCTGCATCGTCTGGATTCGCTTCACATCGGGTGTCTCCGCGACCTTGTCGGTTTCGAATCGCAGGCTTGTGGTTTCCTCCGTACCCGACGGCTCGGGGCGATCGGTGGCATCGGCCGGGCCGGACTTTGAACGCCGGGTCGGATCGTTCGAATCGGCTGCTGAATCCGATGGACGGCTGCCGATGTAGCCATCGGGACCGTCTTGCCCGGAAACCGATCGCCCGAGGTGTTGTTCGAAGGTGTGAACTACCTGGGCGGTGTCGGGGTGCCATTCGGCACCGTCGGATTCGGCCACCCATCGGTTCATGCGCTGATGGAACTCGGCGAATACGGGGGCGACTCGATCGGGTTCGGGGCCTGGGTCGGGGTCACGATATCGGACGATCGTTTGGTCGCCTTGCCGGTATACGGCAACCTCGAGATTGCCGGGTTCGTGGCGAAGGGGGCCGAGGATCAGCGGTACTCGCACCTCGTCGGCGCTGTGTGTCGTTCCGCCGCGAACAGGCTTTATCCAGAAACCGTCGTCATAGGCAGCGAACATCGACTCGATGCTTCCCAGGAAGCCGAGCGGCTCCATGGTGAACAGCGCCGACACCGGTGTCGAATCGTGGCGCCACAGTTTGCCCTGGCTCGCGTTGTCGAAGTTGGTGTCATCGAGACGGAGCCCGCCACGTGTCAGCGCATCACGCAGTTGGGCGGTACCCATGGGATCGAAGATTTCGTCCACCCGATAGGGACGTACCGGATCGTCCAGCCGTCCGTTCTGGTCGGTGAACAATGTGCCCCAGCCGGCCAGCTCGTCCCCCATAGCCGACATCAGGTGAAGCAGGGAATTGTGGTCGATCGCGGCCAGGAAGCGGCCCCACTGATCCATCACGAAGGAAACACCATCCGATCCGGTCCGCAGTAGCTCTGACGAGGGACCGGTCGATTTGATGAAATCCCCTCCGTGCATAGCGAAAGCCAGAGCTTCGATAACGGGGAAAATGTCTTCGTCGTAGGCCCCGACCAAATACTCGGACGCGATGGGGTAGGCGGTGTAGGTCGGTCGGATAGATCTCGGTGTTTCGGAGCCGTGCCGGGCGAGGGCACCGAGGTCGAGCACGATTCGCTCGATCGTCTGCGGTAGCAGCGGATCGTGGTCGAGGCCACGCATGGCGCTGGATCGCATAGCCGGAGCGACCGCGCCGTCGGCGGACGCGATTGCCGCGTGGATATCCAGGCGCAGTTGAAACAGCGACAGCCCTGCCTCGGTGGCTGGCCGAGTCGACCCCAGGCGAACCACCGCCGCCGCGACGGCGTGGTCCAGCTCGCGAAGCCGGTTGATCGCCTCGTCGGTGTCGTGGCTGCGGGTCAGATAGTACATCGCCGCCCGGTAGGCGTTCGGAATATATCGGCCGCCGGCGTCGCCGAAGATCCGGTCCGAGCCGGTGAGCGCCGCAGCGAATTCGGTTGCTTGCGCAGGCAGCGCACGCAGCGACTGGATCAGCTCTTCGTCCCAGCCGTTGTCGCGTCCCGCGAGGAGGCACTCGTCGGCAACCCGTGCCCAGTCGGAGCCGTCGACGAAGCGCGCCGCCCCGAGTTCGGCGACTGCGCGCAATCGCTCCGGGAATCGGGTCAGTACATCGAGATCGTGGGTATAGGACGCCGACCGCGTGTCGGCCAGGTGGAGCGCTCCGATTACCTCGAATACATTGGTCGCCGCGTCGGCCGCGGCGAGCAGCGATCCGGAACCACCGGCGGCGCTTCGATGCAACTGTTCGATCACCAATACGGTCTGCACTCGTGCCGTGGCGATGGCTGCTTCCAGCGCGGGCGATTGTCCGCGATGCACGTCCGCGATATGCGCCGAAGCCTCGGTCTGGGCGCGGGTAAGGAAGGTTCGCAGGCCGTGATCGGACAGCTGAGTTGCCCACTCGGCGAGTTCTTCTCGCGTCGCGTGGACCGGATCGGGCCTGGTGGGTTCATCGCGCGTGGTGAGATCCTCGGCGGGCTGCTGCCGGTCACCTGGTTCGGGCGTGAAACCCGTCGGACGGCTGCCGATATGATCGTTCGGCCTGTTTTGCGCGGTGGGTGTCGAGCGGGCGGGCGGCGTCGAAGATTCGGACGCCGCGGGTATCGGTAATCCGCTTTCGGCGACCTCCGCGCGCAGGAGTGCGAGAGCTTTCGTCGTTCTCGTCCACATCTCGCCAACGTCCATCCTGAGCGTTTCGCGCATCCGGACGGAACCGGTTACGCCCCAGACCGCGAGGCGCATTCCCGCCGCGGTGGTCTGCCGCACGAAATCCTCGGACAGCAGTGGGTACGGGATGGCGACACCGGTAGCCCCCGCACGGTGCGCATCATCGAGGATGGCGTCGATCTTCTCGGCGCCCGGCCGCAGGGCGCGAGCCATCCAACCGGTGGCGACACGCATCCCCTTGCCTGCCACCGTCAGCATGTTGACCATCGCCACACGCTGCCAGTCCGGCGCCAGCTCAGCGGCTGCCGTCAATACCCTCCTGTCGAACGCGTGCAGCTCGCCTCGTATGCCGTGCCGCTTCAACGTGGCCGCGATCTCCGCCACCTTCGCCCTGACCTCCGACTCGGACCAGGCGGGTCCTGCGGGTACCTCCACCGACAGCGCCGCATCCTCGAAGGCCGCCGACCGGCACAAAACGTCGAGGGCAGCCATATCCGCGGCAGCCCGGCCCACCTCCACGACGATCGCGTTCACCCCGATACCCAGGGCGTCAGTACACGCGCGCCCGGCGTCCGCGAGCCCGCCTTTGCCGAGTTGCACCGCGAGCTTCGGCCCAACCCGCACGTCGGACGAAGCCGCTGCCGCACCGGCTGCCTCGACCGGACCCGGCCGCAGCCCACCGCCCCCATCGGCCGCCACTCCCGCAGGTCGCCGCAGGTCGCTGTGGGATGGATGACCGCCCGGTGCTGGGAGTGCCGCGTCCAATTGCGGCGCACGGCGATCACGGGCCGCGTCGACCACCCTCGCCAGGACGCGATGCATCGCCGTCGGATTGTGCACAGTAGGTCGGTGCTGCTCCGTGGGCACCTCATCACCTCGTCCGGCGAGGCACCACGCTACGTGCCGCAACGACTCCGTGGGTTGTGCGGCACCGACCAACGAATACTGCAGGTACTCGCCGTGCCCGTCGAACGGAGCCAGCGAATAGGGGAACCCGCGTTCGGCACGCACTCGCGTCGCATTGGTGTCGGTGGCCGGATCGGTCCCCAGCCCCAATGGCCCGTCACCGAGCAAGCGGCCACGCGCATCGGGCGCATCCCCGCCGAAACCGGTGACCGGGTCGTCGGACTGGGCCAGCACCCAAGTATTGCGACAGCTGGCGTCCGTAGCGCTGTCGAACCGTAGCCCACGCCCGGGCGAGCCCACGACCACGCCGTATTGGAATACACCGTCCAACCGGCCTCCGACACCGCCCTCGGCAACGACCGGGGTCCCATAGCTGTAACCGAGCTTGGACATTCTCGCGCTGATCACCGCACGCAAAGCCAGCACGTCGCGTGCGAACAGCCTGCCACCGGCCTCTGCCAGTTCGGGCCTGGAGGCCCACGCTTCCTTGTTGTTGGCGGGCGCTTCGTAACCGATCCAGCACACCACGGCGACTTTGGTGGAACGATCCGCCCGCACCAATTCCTCGTAGAGATTTCGCGCACTCGCCAGGCGGGTCGGCGCCGACTGTAGCCGTGTGTCGACACCGTCCACGTACCAGACCACATGTTCGGCTTCCTCGAGCCGGCAGTTGCCGATGACGAACGTGCCGGATCCGTTGCCTCCGAACGCCTCCGGGTCCAACGCCACCGTGGTCACGACCGGCGGAGGGATGTCGCGGTGCACTGTGACCGAACGGGCGAGTGCCTCTTCGACCGCGTACAGGTTCCTGAAGACCTGGCGCTCGATTCGACTCGCGTTCTTCCTGCCTTTCGCACGGATAGCGGAGGCGGTGGCATATCGCCGGTAGTCGTTCGCGTAGTTCGCCACCTCGAACGGAAGTCCCGGGGCCTTGCCCACGACCTGGGGGTGGATCGCCACGATCGCGCGCTGCTCGTCACGATGCAGCGAGTTCCACCACCGTTTGTTGTCGACCGCGAGTCGACCGGCCCTCGTGAAGTCGTCCGGCAGACCCCGATGCAGCAGGACTTCGGGCCCCGCACCCGGGCCGCCACGCTTCTGTATCGCGCTCCGGGCGAGAGCGGCGTCGCTGCCGGTCTCGCTCAGTGTGGGCACGCCGCTGTGCGGATCACGCGGCAGGATGTCGGCATAGACGGACTCGCTCTGCACATCGACGGCGCGTTCGATACATTCCGCGAAGCGGAGCCGTCCATTCTGCACGGGATCATGGCGCGCGACCCGGTCCGCGCGACCGGCCAGGATGCGGCCCATATTGTCCAGCGACTCCGTCGGCGCCTTGGTGCGATCGTCGACATACAAAAGGAATTCGTCATCGATCGGCTTACCCTCCTCGAACGGCTCCTTCTCGTATCTCTGCGCTCTGTCACGCATGTCCTTGAGCACGACGTTCGTACGTCCCGCATCGCCGGTGGGGAACCGGCACGCGAACCGCACGCCTGGCAGAGCCTTCCCTTTCTCTAGGGTGCTCGCGCGGGATTCGATCCCGTAGTACACGTCGGTGGACGATGCGATGCCCGTCAGCGCGTCACCCATCGTCTTCAGATTCGACTCGCCGCAGACCACCACCGTGCCGAAAGTACGGGCGGCCCAGTCGTGCGCCAGAGCCTTCTTCGCGGGTCGACCGCCGTTGCCGTGTACAACCAACTGGCGTTCCGGGCGGTCCGCCGGATGCGGCGCTGAGCCCGTGGCCACGTCAGCGGACAGCGCCGCCATATCGCCGGCCAGGCGGTGACCGTCGGTCCCGGACCACACCACAACCCTGACCGGGCGCTCCGGGTTCTCCCGCACCGAGACCTCATAATGGTTGCACGCCAACTGCATTCGCTGATCGAGGCGGCGCAGATCACGGTCGGTGCCGTCTACGTGCCAGGCCTCCGCGACGGGCTCTCCACTGCCGAACGAGATCACGATCGAGCCGGCACCCGAATCATCGGTATCGAACCGCTCGAGCAGCACGGTCGGCGCCGGGACTCCTGGCGTCTCGATCGTCGCGGCCCGCTGACCCGCACGGATCAACAAATCCTCGACGTTCAGCAGATATTCCCGCAGCTCCCGCTCGCGACCGGTCAGCCGGGTCGTCGCCGCGCGCTCAAGTGTGGACCGCGCTTTCGCGAAAGCCCAGCGATTGGCCTCGTCGCGCACACCGCTGGGGAATCCGCCTGCCTTGCCGACGAATTCCGGCCACACCCGCGCCAGCGCTCGCAGTTCCTCCACGCCGAGGTTACGAGTCAGACGCGCGTTCCGGGCCGCGTGCTCGGCACATTCTTCAGCGGCGGCCGCCGCGCGTTTCGCGGTGGATCGCCGCCATCGGTACACCAGATCGTCGGGGCTCGTCCCGGCACCCCAATGCTCACGCAATACCCGATCGGCCCGCATGCGCATCGCGGCATCGGGCGGGGTGTAGGTGGGCAGCCCAGCGCGCTCGTCGACCGGGCCGATGAGATCGGCGGGGGCTCCGGCCCGCCCCGACGTGTCGTCCAAGGGCCGGCTGCCGATGAATCCGTCAGGCCCGCCGCTTCGTGGCCCGTCGGCCCGCGCTGCGGCTTCCCAGTCGGGATAGAAGCGACTCATGAACGCCGTGGCGATATCGCCCGGTGCGTCCAGTCCGGCGAGCAGGCGCAGCGCGTAATCCGGGTTCATGCCGAACTCGCCCCGGGGGTTCTCCGCGCGTTCTTTCTGGCTCAAACCGGTCAGGCCCACACTTGCGCGCGCGGCCAACTCCGTGCGTGACAGTCCCTTACTCGTGCGAGCGGCAATGATCCAGTCCTTGGGATGGCGGAACCGGTCGGACCGGGGATCAGGAAACTCGCCGTGTTCGTCCGGGAAGTACTCGCGCAGTACTGACTCCGCCACTTCGGCGGGAGCGCCCAGACCTTCCAGCAGACGCACCGCCATATCCCGCGTGATCGTCACCCCACGCTCCAGCGAACCGATATATGTCGCCGAATTCGGCACGCCCATGCGAGCGGCCAATTGGGCCTGAGTCAGTCCGCGAGCAAGGCGAGCATCCTTCGACCACCGCCGGAACGGCTCGGTGCCGTTCGGGGTCGGCCACGCCGCTGGAGCCGACCCGTCGGGTTGCTCGATCAACGCCTCCGGGACCGTGTGCCGCGCCCACGGCGTCGGCCTGCCTGCGGCCTCACCCGGGCTGGGCGGTCTGCTCCCGATGAATTCGCCCGGTCCGGTAGTGTCCTCACCCGGCACGGAATCGCCGGGCGACGCCGGTGGAATCGGCGGTTGATCCGGCTCCGTCCTCGCTGTGCTCCACGGCGTGGGCCGGTTCTGCTCGCTCGCGGTGACGTCGGACGACGGCCGGCTGCCGATGGGACCGTCGAGTCCGTGCGGTCGGGTGCGCTGTTCCTGCTGGTCGGGTGCTCTATCCGGCTGGTCGCTCCGAGTCCACCGGGTACGTTCGCTCCGCGGTTTCTCCGCGTCACCGACCGGCGGGCGCCGGTCAGTGACAATCAGCCGTTCGATGGCAAGAGCGGATGTCGAGTGGTAACCCTGCCGCGTTGTGCCGTGCAGATCGAGGGTCTCGAATTGCCGCCCGTGCTCGGTGGTCAATGGAACGACGAGTCGATCCGTGTACGTCCCGTCCTCGGCCATCCGCCGTTTGATCTCGTCCTGGGCCTGCCGGATCAACCTTTTTGTACGGTCGTACTCCCCGTGGAGGACGCGAGTGTCAGGGTCCGCTGCGATGCGTTCTGGTAGCTCGATGACGTGCCGGTCGATCCAAGCCTCCTCGTACCCGGCGCGGCGAAAGGCGTCGCGGATCGGCTCGGCAATCGGTCGCACGTTTCGTTCCCCAGTGTCGGGGTCGATGATCAGACGCTGCTCCTGAGGGACCTGCAGATTGCTGTAGCAAGGAATGATGTAGGCGTCGTCGAGAGGGTAGGCGTAACTGGGATTCCCGTCCAAAGGACGGAATGTGGCGTCGCTGGCCAGATGAGCCTCGTCCGGTGCGGTCGTCTTGGCCTCGTTGCGTATCGGCGTTGTCTTCGTGATCGCGCCGAGTGGCATAACGACGATCGCGCCGAGCGGGTCAGGCAGTACAGTGCCGTTTCCGGTTGCGAGTGTGCGGCGGAGTCCGGCGTATCCGACATACATGTTGAAGTTTTCCGTCCCCTGCCAGTTCCCCGGCTTGATGAAATGCACCCCGAGGGAATGGCCGGCCGTGGTGTTGATGATCTCGTCGTGTGCGCCGGACCGGATCATGCCCGCTGTGGCGATTGCCCGAATGTTCGGGGTGAAGTGCAGGTACAGTGTGTCGGCCGGATCCACGAAGGTGCTGAGATCCGATCGGTGCTCCGCCGACTTATCCACTACTCGGGTGTACAGATCGGGGGCAGTCTGGGGAATGCCCACTGTGGTGCGCACGCGGGCTACGGTCTCCTCCAAGGCCCTGACGCGCCGAGCCTCCTGATCGCGGAACACGAAACCCCGCATCGAGGATTCGGCGAATATGCCGACCGCGGACTGTTCGACCATCCTCAGTGCGTCATCAACGATCACGGCGATGTGCCGGGGCGCGGCAATGGCGGCTACTGCTTCGACTACATCGTCTCTGGTACGCAGACCTCGGGCGATCTCCGATAGCAGCGGCGCCAGCCCGTCGCCCGGGATATCGTGCCATCCAGCGCTGATATTCCGACGCGCCGCCGATATTTTGGACCGCATCGAATCGATGTCGTCGAGCAAACCCTGGACCGTCCGACGCGACCCGCGCTCAAAGAGCACCTCTGCCGCGTGGTCGAGCTGACCTCGAATTCCGCGCTGCAAACGCCGCATCGCGTCATCGACTCGGAAGGCGTCCACCCGATGCGAATCCAGTTCCGCGAGCCGAACCCGGGCCGCGGTGTGTAACGCCTGGGCATAACGATTTCTCGCCCCGGGAAGCAACGCGGCGAGTCCACCGTGCTTGGCCGGCATTATCTCGTTCAGTACTCGAATATCTCGATCGTCCAGACGCGGCTTCGCGGTAACCTGACGCAGGGTCGCGATCATCTGGTCACGCCGTCCCTCTGGAGTTTCGGCGTATGCGGCCAACTGCTGGTCCAAGAATGTATTCAGTTCATCGCGGACACCGGTCAGAGACACCATGTCTACCGTTCCGGATTCACCGACCAATGCCGCGAGCACGTGCTCCAATTCGCACACCTGATCGGTGATCCGGTCGACTGCCTGATCGCGTTCGGTCAGGGCATCCGACAGTGCGTCCGCATGCTCTTGGGTGAGCAGAAGCTGCTCGGGAACGAGAGCAGGCCCCGCCATCTGCTCATCGGTGAGATCCCCCGCGTCCGCACCGCCCCCGGGATGGACCGGAGCGCCATCGCGCATCGCCACGAACGTCTCGAGCGTCGCCAGACCGTCTCCGACCTCGGCCCCGGTCCTGGCATGAACCTCCGCCCGCGTGGTCCGGAAATCCAGCGGCGCAGTACCGGCCGACCATGTCGACTCGCGGTCGCGTCCCGCTGGGGGCCTGCTGCCGACGCGGCCTTGCATGGAGCCCGCATCCGTGCCGCGACTTTCCGGATCGTCGTGCGGCATCGCCGAACCGGAGTCGACGTTCAACGACTGCGTGTCCGGTTCTGTCGTATCGGCCGGGACGGAGCTGTCCGGTGACGGGCCGTCGCCGGGCGGGCGAGCGCCGGCGAGCGCGAACATCTTCCGCCGCAGCGGTGGGGCACGGCTCGACCAGAGCGATGGCGGAGGAAGTCCTGGGTCCCGGGAGGCGACAGCAGAGCGCTGTGTTGCGGAAAGGCGGGCGAGGGGTTGGCCCTTGTTGTCGAACTCGATGGCGAAAACGGCGCGATCGGCCTCCTTCAGTCGGTCGATGAACGCTTGCTGCTCACGCCGCCATTGCTGGAACGGGACTGCCTTGTTCAGCAGCGCGGGCCGACCTGCCAGATCTGCCGGAGTGATCGGAGTCTCTCCGGGGGCGGCCGCGATGTCCAAGACGACCAGGTTCGGGGCATCTGCTCGGTCACTGTCGTTGACCAGCAGCACCAGGTGGCTTTCGACTTCCCCCTTGTTCATCCACCTATAGACCAGCGCCTGGCTACCCCCGGGACGATCTTTCAGCGATTCGGCGGCCGCGTCCAGCGACCCGAATGCCCGGAAGGCGCCGCCGAAGGCCCGCTCGGTGTCTTCTTCGTCGTGGCCCCGCAGTGGCATGTCGTCCGGCAGATGGTAGGCGTGCTCGCTGTCGGGGTACAGCACCCGCATCATCGTCACGCCGTTGTTGACGCAGCTCTTCGGGCTGCGCTGGTGGATGGCGACGGCGAGGTCGAGCAGGGCGGTGACGGCCAGGTAGGTGGAGGCGGCGAGCACGAGGAGTTCGGTGGCCGGGTCGTCGGCGGTTTCGGTGGGGGCGAGCAGGCGGGCGACCGCGTCGGCGAGCCCGTCGCGGGCGGTGGCGGTGTTCACCTCGGTGGCGGGAACGTCCAGCAGGTCCGCCAGCTCTTTGCGGGCGGTGTCGACGGCGGCACCGACTTGGCGCACGCCCTCCGCGCCTGCGACCTGAGCGGGTTCCCAGCCGAGTTCGGCGGCCAGCCGATTGCGCTGGGGCATCAGATGATTCAGTGCCTGCTCGTCGCTGAGGGTGTCCGCCCGCATCACCACCGCGGGCGCGGCGTGGTCGAGGTGCTGGTTCAGCGCTTCCACAGCGGCGGATGAGACGCCTGCTCGTTCCAGCAGTCGGCTCAGCGGGTCGTCGTCATCGTCGGTGTCGAACATGGCCGCGGCCGCCTGGACCGATGCGGGAATCCCCAGCCACCCGGCCAGCCGCGCGAACCGGTCCCCCCGCAGGTGCGGTTGGACGGCGTCAGGCCCGACGTGCACCGCCTCCATCACGACGCGGTCCTTGTCCGCCCCGGCGTGGCCGGTGTCCGACCTGGTCCGGCCAGGGTCTGCCCCGGTCGGGTCAACGCCCGCCGCAGCATGGGCAGTGCCCGGCCCGGTGTGGAGGAGGTCCGCAGCGACGGTGGACTGGGGCGAGGTGGCGGCGAGATCTTCTGCGGCCGGGGGCGCGTGGGCTTGGTTGGCGCGGCGCATCGCACGCTGCAGATACGTGCGGTCGGCCGCGTCGTTCTGCAAGGGGGTGGTCAGGCTGCGCATCTCCCGCTCGGCCGCGGCGACATCGGCCGCGGTGGCCGCGACCTTCGTCCGCGCCGCCTGCACGGACTTCTGCGGTTGCGCCGCATCCGGGTCACCTACCTGACGGACGGTTTCGGTGTATTCGGCGGTGGCCTCGGCGTGCTTGGCCACCGCGGCCCGGTAGTGGGTGACCGCGACCCGCGCACCCTGCTGTTGCGCCTCGCTGTAGAGGCGGTCGGACGCGGCGACGTTGAAACAGAAGCTGCCGTTGCGGCCGTTGCGGCCCGCGCGCGCCGACCACTGATGGTCCTCGTCCGGATTGGTCGGCGAACGCCCCAGCATGTGCGCGTGTACCCCGCCCAGCTCATTGACCTCGTCGCTGATCGACACGTCGAAACCCCGGCCGAGCATTCCCGTGCCGACAGTCACCGCGCCCCGGACACCCGCGGTGTCCTTGACCGACAGCAGGTGTTCCTCGGCGGCGTTGTTGTCGCGGTGCTCGGCGAACCACCGGGCATCGATCGAATTGTGCTCCACGCCCGCCTTGGTCAGCATCAGCGAGAATTTCCGAGCCAGATCGTTGAACGGGCAGATCACCAGCACCGGCCGCCCCGCTGCCTGCAACTGCCGCACCCGGCCCACCGCATCCCGCAATTTCTCCGGCTCGGTGAGGAATATCCGATCCTGCTCCCCCGCCAGTTTCGACCGGCCGAAGTCTTCCACCTTCGCCAAACCACCCTCGACAGGGAAGTTCTCCTTGATCTCCGCCGCGGTCCGCTCCAGCGTGCCCGACATCAGATGCAGATGTTCGTACCTGCCGAGGACGTCCTCCACGGTCACCTGTTTCGATCCCGTCCCATCGGAATACACCGGGGCACCGAACATCGCTTCCACCATTTTGTGGCGGCCTCCGAACCACCGGCTCTCGGTGCCGATCTTCGGATCGCTTCGCGGCTTCCCGTACTCGTCGAGAATCTGTACCTTCTTCTCGGAATCCTCTCCGAAGATCTGGAAATCCCGATCCAGTTTCAACCGGCCCGCCTTGACGTCCAGGAAGGCACGGGCCATCTCGGTTTCCTCGGCGGTGAATTTCCGTCCGGCGTAGCTTTCCCACAACCGGCTCACCGTGTCCAGGCACTGCTCGGGTTGTTCGCGCAGCAATCGCGCCGTCAGCGTCCGTGCCGCCCCGACCTCCACCGCCGACAGCGCCCGTACGGCCCCGGCCTCCTCCACTGTCAGCGGCCCATCGTGGAGTGCCTCTTCCAGATGCATCGACAGGTCCTTCGCCGCGGTGATTCGGCTGCGCAAGACGGCTTTCAAGAAGTCACGCACCCGGTGCACCCCGGCGGCCTCCACCTCCGAGGCGATCTCCCGCTGCCCCTCGGACTGGTAGTGCACCGTCTGGTTGTGCACCAGCACCGCGTCCGCCTCATCGATGGTCGCGGTTTTCCCCGGGGGCGGCCGGTCGAACAGCTCGGCGGTCGCACGCTCGTCGTAGGTCATGTAGTAGACAGTCGGGCGTTGCGTCTCGCCCGGCGGGTCGTGCGGATCCCAGCGCGCCACCTCATACCCGAGACCGCGCAGCATCGGCGCGAATTCCCGCACCCCCTCGTTGGCCAGCACCTCGGTCGTGGTGATCACATGATGCACCCGCACCGACTTACCGCTCGCGGCCTCCACCGGCTCTCCACGCGACAACTGCCGCAACGTATCCAGCGCACCGACCATGGACTTGCCCTGCCCCGTGCCCATCTGACGCATGAAGCCGTGCTCGCCGAGCAGGAACGCCTTGATCTGATTCCACCGCGGCGTCTTCCCGGTTCCCTCGCGCACCGCGTCGATGTACCGCAGCAGCGATTCCGCCCGATCGCCGTGCTCCATCGCGTGCCTGCGCTGCTCCCACGACTCACCGGCCAGCTCCTCCTGCCGCAACCGATAGACCGCCAGCGCTTTCTTCGCCGCCGCCTTGAACTGAGCCTGCTGCTCGGCGGTGAGGTCCCGCTTCGTCGCCGGATCTGCCGAAGGCAACCCCACCAACTCCTGCGCCAGCTCCCCCACCGGGCGGTCGGGTGCGTCGTGCACGGATGGGCGATCGTCGGCGGGCGCCGCATCCGCGGAGTGTTCCACCGGCGGCTCGTGCGCCGACGGTATGTCCGTCTGCTTCGGCGCCGTGACCCGCGCCGGGCCCTCATCGCCCGCACTGTGAGGACCGGCATCGCCCACCTCCACCGGAGGATCGACCTTCGCCGATTTCGGCCCCGGCCGCGAAACCGCCGGCTCGTGCCCAGCCGCACCGTCGCCGGCCGGAGCCCAGACATTCCGGCCACGACCGGTCACATGCGCGTCGCCCTCGCCGTGATCTCCCGATTGCCGCGGCCCCGAATCGGAGTGGTCGCCCCCCGCGCTCGACAGGACCGCACCGGAAGCCAAGCCACGCCCAGCCTGCGCACCAGCACCAGCGCCAGCACCGTGTGCGCCGCCACCGGGCTGCCCATTGCCACCACTAGCACCGTGCGCGCCCCCACCGGCCTGCCCATTGCCGGCCTGCGCACCGCCGCCACTATCGGCCTGCCCGCCGTCCCTGGTCTGCGATATCCCGGCGCTACCAGCCTGCGCACCGCCGTCGTTGTGCATATCACCGCCATGCGCACCGTCATCGCCGCGCGCACGGTCACCGGTCTGCACAGGGCCACTACCGCCCTGCGCATCCCCACCGGTCTGCAAACCGCGACCGGAGGGTTCATCAGCACCCGCAGGAGGGTCTACACCGCGCGCACGATCGCCGACCCGGTCTGCGGCTGCCCGGTCACCCTGCCGTGCGGGCGAGTTGGAGTCTCCTGGTTGCCCGGCCGTCCCCGCCTGACCATTCGCGTGGGCATCCGAAGCCGGAGCCCGCTCACCTGATCCCGAATCGGCGAGGTGCCGCAAGCGGTCTCCCGCCTCGTCGGGCTCGTGCTGTCCATCGCCCGTCGCTCCCGGCGGCCTCGACGAAACCGAGTTCTCTTCAGCCTGCGATGCTCCGGCGCCCGTAGCGGGGCCGGGTGAGGCCGGGTTCGCGGGCTGCGGGGTGATGCCGCCGGTGTTGTCAACCGGAGCTGGTGGAGCGGGCACCAGCGATTTCGTCCCCTGAGGAGCCCCCGTCAGCCGCATCACGGCATCCTTGCTCAGACTCACCGTCGAAGGATCCGGAGGCACGTGGGCCACGCTGCCATCGACCACTTTTCCCACGGGGGAACCGAGATCCGAGTGGCCCCCTCTGTGGACATCCACGACTCCGGCGAATCCGCCGCTGAGCAGCGACGCTAAAACGTCTTCGTAGTGTTCCGGCCAGCCCGTGATCAATGCCGCCGCACCGAGACCGGAGACCGCACCCGCGACGCCCTGCACCAGCCCAAGCGCCCAGCGGCTGGTCTCCAGACGGGGAAACACCTTCGGGGCGACCATGCCCGCGGCAATGCCGCCCAACGCACCGCCGGCACCCGATACTCCTGCGGCGGCGACGGACTTCAGGTCGATACCCCTCGGGTTCTCCCCGTTCGGGCCCTTGACGGTCGAATTCCGGTCTCCGGAGGCGACTTGCGCAAGCTGGACCCCGAGATCCACACCGGCGGGCAGCGCGGCGGCCGTGCCGACCGTCACCGCGAACCGGGCCGGCCCCAACGCCGACAGTCGGGCCGCCGTGCTCGCCGCGCCCACCTTGTAGGCCTGCTCGAGGCCCGCGCGCATCAGCGCGACCCTGCCCCGGCCCTCGACCAGCATCGACTCCACAACCGGAGCCGCCGCAACCTGAGCGGCCGGACCGGCCGCGGCGGCTGCCGACAGCGTCCTGAAGATGCGCCAGGCCAACTCGACGCCGAACGCGAACATCACACACAGCGTCTTCTCCGCATCGTTGGCGGCCGCGTGTGCTTGATCGGCCAAGGCCAGCGCTTCCTCCCGCAGCCTGGCCGCGCCCTCCCGGTGCAGATCCAATATCTCGCGCACTCGGTCACCCAGCGCGCCGAGCGAATCCTCCTCTGCCAGAAGAGTTTGTGCGTCGTCCGCATGACCGTTCATGGCGGCGGCCTTCGCCCGCAACTCCGCGGCCATCCACCGCATCCCGGACACGTCGGCGCGCGGCAGGTCTCCCCCGAAGACCACCAGTTCGATCGGGCGCCGCACCACGGTGGGCAAACCCTCGAACAGGGTACGCAGCTCCACGACCGGGTTCAGCGACCACGACCCGTCCACCGGCACGGCCTACCCCCGCTGCGACGTCGCGTCGACAAGCACCGCGTGCAGTGCTCGCGCCTGGCGGCTCGCCTCCTCGCCGCGCACCACGACATCGGCGAACGCGGCGCCGAGGGCCCGGCAAACGTCGAACCCGCCCGCGTCCGCGACGTCCCCGGCCAACTCGGCACGCCAGCGCCGGTAACCGCTTACCACCTCGGCGAACGTGCTGTTCGGTTCCGCCTCCAGATGCAGGTACGTCGCGATCAGGACACGCTGTGCCCGCTTGCGTGCGAGACCGCCGCCGGCGGAGTCGAGCGCCCGGCCGAATTCGCAGAGCGTTGCCAGGTAGATCTCCCGCTCCAGCGACTCGGCGTCGGACTGCGCCGTTCCGGTCGCTCCCCCCGACTCCTGCGCGGTCCGCTGGTCGAGGGTTATCGACCGACCGGCGCCCATGCCCCGCGTATGGCGTGGTTCGAGACTCCACCACACCGGCCCCGATTCGGCGTCGACCTCCGCCACAGCGACGAAATCGACAGCGACGACCGGGTAGTCGGTGAGCACTCGGTCCACAGCGGCCACGAATCCTCGTATGGCCGGCACCTGCAATCCGGGGGCATCGAATCCGTCCACCCGCACGTCGTGGTGTTCGGCGAGCGTCCGCGCCAGCCAGCCGATCACGGGATGGGTACCCGGGCGCGCGCCGGAGCGACCCCGATCACGCCCGTGCGGCGATTCGTCGGCGGGCTTCTGCGTGCGCGGCGGAGCAGCGAACCGAGGACCAGGGGGCCTCGGATCCGCACCGGAGGGTGGTCCGGCCGTTCTAGGCGGCTGCCCGGACCACGGAGTGTCCGGCCGTCCCACACCGCCCGGCGGGCCGACCCGTGCCTGCTGCCCGGCTGGGGCACGGGGTGAATCCCGGGTGGCGGCCAGGGGGAACACCGCGGAGGCCGGCGGACGGCGCGAGGAGTCTTCGGCAGGCTTTCCGGGGTTGACGCTGACCGGTCCGCCTACTCTCGGGGCCGCCTCTCGGCGCGCTGCCCGATCCGAGGGATCTCGTTGCGGACCGCCCTCCGGTTTGGAGCGCCCCCCGGACGGGTCCGGTGTCCGTGTTCCGCTGGAGGCGGGTTGTTCGGTGGGCTCGGCCCGGTGCGTGGGAGACGCCGGGTTCGTAGGTGACGACAGGTTCGTGGGATAAGCCGGGTTCGTGGGATAGGCCGGGTCTGCCCCTGCCGGAGAGGTCGCCGCGGGATCGGACGTCACGGGTGGCTGTGCGCCCGCGGGCGAGGTCGTGCCCACGCTGCCAACGGACAGTGGAGGCGCCGGTTCGCCGATCGGGTCCGGGTTGGCGGCAGTAGCGCCGACCCGGCCGGCGCCGTATCTGTCCTGTGCTTCGAACTGGCCTGCGACGTCCACTATTCCGGCGGCCGTGCTGTGCAGGCTCTCCCGCATTGCCCGAAGGTTTGCCAGCAACTGGTCGGCATGCGGCTTGAACTCCTTGGCGAACGCGACACCCAGATCATCGTCGCCCCAACTGCCTTCGGCGTGCGCGAGGGAATCGCGCAGGCCCGCGTAAGTTTGTCCCACGCGGTCCCCGAGATCGGCCAGCCGCGCTCCTCGATTCCGCAGACGATCCGGATCCAGCCGAACTTCACCGTTCACGTCGTGATCCCCTCCGGTCAGGCGCGGCCGTTGCCACGCAGCCGGAACCGGCGCTCGAAACCGGCGACGAACACCGACAACGGCACCGACGTGGTCGAGCGCTCCACCACGCCGTCGTCGGCGACATAGAAGACCGCGCGGTCCAAAGCGATCTTGCCGTCCGGAACCGGCGAACGGACTACCCAGCCCACGCTGATGCGATCGGCCCGCAACGACGACAGCGGGTATCCCGCAGTGTCATAGCCCTCTCGTCGAATGTGCTCCCGCACGACGTCGAGCGCATCCGCTGCGCCGATCCCCTCGGCGTGGTCGGCGTCCAGATCCGCG
The DNA here is from genome assembly GCF_009829295.1 of Nocardia sp. CY15. NCBI lineage: Bacteria > Bacillati > Actinomycetota > Actinomycetes > Mycobacteriales > Nocardiaceae > Nocardia > Nocardia sp. CY15. Next base: position 20,458 of record NZ_VUOT01000019.1, on the reverse strand, counting down.
AGAACGAATTGGAACATCGCACCATCGATGTCGGTGCCGTCACCGTCACCGAAGACCTGCACGATCGCCTCACGAGTCACCGCACCGGCCTGCGCGGCCGACACCAGCATCTCGGCCGCATCCGGTGTACCACCCGACCGGTCCTCCAGCAGGTCGCCGACAACGCCCGCCACGGTGCCGACCGTCCACACCGCGGGCAGCGCCGGCGCGCACTCCGATATCGGCGCGGACCCACCCCGATACCATCGGCCGGCCTCCCACCAGTAACAGAATGACAGCAAACCGGTTGCCACCCGCGGATTCAGCACCGGGTCGGCGACCCAACCCGGGGCTCCTGCGAATAATTCCGGCATCGCCGCACCCGAGTTGTACGCGGCGTCCAGGGCCGGCGCATCCCACACGCCACCCGACAGCACGGCCCGGTCACCAGGCAGTAGCGTCAACGTCGAACCGCTGCGTCCCGCACCTTCGAAAATGCCCACCGACGGACCGATCCGCGGCCCCTGCCCCGCCCCGACCGCTACGAAGGCTGCTGCCAGCACCGCCCACCGGGCCCACAACACGGCCAACTCCGGCAGTTCGTTGTCCACGGCGACCGCGCGCAAACCCGCACGCTGGTCCGCGCGCATCGCGTCGGCGGCGGCGCGCGGCGACCGCGTCCGACGTTCGCCGCGACCGAGATAGGCCGCCAGCCACACCGGCAGCCGATCCCGCGGATAGCGTTCCAAGTCGGCGAGATAGGCATCCGGTGCGAACAATTGCTCGCCGGGGAACGGCGCCGCGCCGTGATCGGCAGCGGCCTCGACACCGTCCCCGTCGATGCGCACCAGCAACCGCCACCACGGCCCGGCATGCCCCCCTGCCGACACCTGCCGATGTCGGCGTACCGAATCCCACACGGCGTCCGGCACCGGGCACCGGAACGACCGGATACCGTCATCGGCCACCAGCGACGCCGATTCGGCGACCACGGTCATCGCGAACCATGCCTCCAGCCGCCGCCACCCGGGCGGGGCCGCCGCACGCAGCCCATCCGCGATCCGATCGGTCAACCCGGCAAGATCCTCATCCCCGACCTGTGGCACGGCACTCTCCGTGGTCCGGGGACGACAGACACGCCGAAGCCACACAGGCGCCAACGCGCGACCTCGACCGCGAGCAGTTCACGAGCAGTCCCTACAAATCGCCTGAATCGGTTCGGCCTCAGGATCTGAAATCTCCCGGAAATAGAAACTTGCACACTTTACGCCCCAGCGCTATAACGAAATGCACCAATACGGCGACCTGCCTGCCCTGCGACCTATCGCGACGACAATTTGAGACCTCCTCGCACTTAATGCATCACACTTGCCGGCGTATCAAGCCGATCTAGCGTCGGCCACTTCGGTGAGCCAGCCACCACAGACGGTGAGCGTGCCACCCGTGGCGGCGATCTCGGGCAGCCGCTACCGTCGATGCAGCGCAATCGTTACGCAGATGTGTCGGCAGACGGCACGGCAGTTCACTTTGCGGTGGTCCAGTCGCGGCAGTATGTTGCGACCGACACTGACAACAGGATGCGCAGGCAACCCGTGGTAATCGAAAGTTCTACCGGCCGGGTGGCGCCGACATCCGCTGCCACAGCGAGCGCGGTCGTCGCGTTGGACCGCGCTACTCCAAGGGCGCAGCCATTCTCTTCGTCGACCGCACAGCCCCGGGGACACCGACCGGCCCGGGGCAGCGACTACGCGGTCTTGTTGCGCCGTGCACGGCAGGCGGGGCTGCTGGATCGGCGGTTGGGGTACTACGCCTGGAGGAGCGCGGTCACCGCGCTGGCGTTCGCTGCCGGGTGGGCGGCGTTCTTCCTCATCGGGAACTCGTGGTGGCAGCTTGGGGTTGCCGCGTTCTTGGCGGTGGTGTTCGCCCAGATCGCCTTCCTCGGTCATGATGCCGGGCACCGACAGATCTTCGGCGGCAGGCGGGCCAACTACCTGTTCGGTGCGATCGCGGGCAATCTCGGTATCGGGCTGAGCATCGGCTGGTGGACCAGTAACCACAACCGGCACCACGCTCACCCCAACACCGAGGGCTCGGATCCCGATGTGATGGGAGTACTGGCCTTTTCCGGCGATCGAGCACGGACCGGAAAAGGCATCCGGGGATTCGTCTTCCGATACCAAGCCTGGCTGTTCTTTCCGTTGCTGTTCCTCGAGGCGGGCAGTCTGCACTACGCGAGTGTCCGGGCGGTGCTGCGCTGGGCGATACCGAACCGCGCCTTGGAGGCCGTGCTGCTGGCCGCGCACACCGCCGGGTACCTCGCCGCGGTGTTCCTGGTCCTGTCGCCGGGCAAAGCGGTGGCCTTCATCGCTGTGCAGCAAGGCCTGTTCGGGTTCTACATGGGATGCACCTTCGCGCCCAACCACAAGGGAATGGAAGTACTGGCCGAAGGCGACTCGACCGACTTCCTGCGCCGGCAAGTGCTCACGTCCCGCAATGTAGGCGGTGGCCGCCTCATCGACGTAGCCATGGGCGGTCTGAATTACCAGATCGAGCACCATCTGTTCCCGTCCATGCCGCGAGCCAACCTGCACCGAGCCCAGCCGCTTGTCGAAGATTTCTGCCGCGAGCTCGAGTTGCCCTACTGCCAGACCAGCCTGCTCGACTCCTACCGCCGAGCGCTGAGCCACCTGCACACCGTCGGTCGGCACGCCCGCCCACTCCCGCCCGCTGTCGAGCAGGGAAAAGAGCTCGGTTCCACCAGATCCGGGTGAAGCGCGACTAGAGAGGGGCGGCGCGCCACCAACCCCGCGTAGGCCGGTAGGCGCAGCGTCTGTGATTCGATGCGGGCATTCGTGAGGGGCCGCACGTGATGCGTCCGATCGGTACTATCGCAGCTTCGGCCAACTCGAGGGTAGGGGGTGCTCATGGTCACGACGGTGCGTCAAATCGTATGGGATGTCGTAAGAAGCAAGGTTCCGGAAGAGCGGTGGCTACTGGAGAACCTGGATTCCTTGGACGGTGAGCAGGTGAGCCGTTCGCTGCGCCGCGCCGGTGCGCGACGGCGGGGACCGCTACGCTTCGGGCTTCCCGATGTCGCGCCGTTCGTACTTCCGCTGGTCTGGATGGTGGTCGAACAACTTTCCGACCATGCGACCGGAAGGGCGGTCGATGCTGCCACGGCCAAGGTCGGTACTCGTCTGCGGGCCATGATCGGGAGGCGGCGAGCAGCGGAACCTACTGTGCCTCCCGTGGATTCGGAGACGTTGCGGCGCGTGCGCAGCCAGGTCGTCGACGGCGCGCTCGCGCGCGGGTTCGACCGCGTCCGGGCCGACGAGCTGGCTGAGGAGGTGGTCGCCCGGCTCCGGGCGATCGAGCCGGATACCGGACAGTGACCACGGACGCCGACGGTGCGCGCGGGCACCGCGGCTTTCTCTCCTGGGGTACTCGGCGCCGTTGTGTGCTGCTGCTGGCAGTGGTCCCTGCGTGGTCGCTCATGCTGGTCACCCGGATGCTGCTGGCAGTACGGGGTGAAGCCGCCTACCGCCGCTGTTTGGATGCCGCCGGATTCGATCCTGCCAACCCATGGCACCTCGCGATGCTGCGACTTCCCGCCGGATTCGGCCGGTATTCCCACTGTTTTCCGGCAACCGTGTCCCAGGCGGTGCGGCCTGCGCTCTGGTGGACCGCCGCAGTGCTGATCGTGGCATTGGTCATCTACCGGATCGGGCCGCTGTGGGCCCGACGTACGGCGCTGGGGACGATCCCCACGCAGTTGCGGGCCACGGTCGACGACCTCGTCGAGATCGCCGGACTCACCTCGCGTCCACCGAGGTTCGTTGTCGCGATCTTCGATTCCAGCCGGGATGCGGTCACCTTGCGCCGTGCGGGCCGTCCGACGATCTGCCTCGGCGCGGGTCTGGTCAAGGAGGGGTTGCGCAGGACCGGACAGCGTAGGCAAGAGCGGCAGCCCGACATTTTCCGGGCGGTGGTGCTGCATGAACTGGCGCACGTCCACAACCGGGACGTCTTGATCGGATACGGTGCGCGTGCCCTGTGGTTGGCGTTTGTGATCGGTGTCGCCGTACCGTCCGCGGCAGTGCATCTGTGGTTGTCGACCGGCTTGGTCGCGGCGGGTACATACTCCCGGCATTGGCCGACCGGTGCTGTGAACCCGCTGCGCGAGTTGGCCCTTCTCGGATCACTGATCGTAACGGGCCATTTGATCTACGCGGGACTGCAACGCACTCGGGAGCAGGTAGCCGACCACGATGCCCGCGTATGGGGAGCCGACCCCGCGGTGTGGGCGGTGCTCCAGCGCGGCACCGACGAACTGGCGCAGATCCGTCGCGCCGGCCGACTGTATCCCCTGCGCCGGACCGATGGAGGGATTCGCCGCCCGATCGCACTCATCGCTGGGGTCATGGCCGGGCTCGTCACCCGCCTCGCCGAGAGCTGGCAGACTCATCCGATGAGCGCCCGGAGATGCCGGTGGTTGGCGGAATCCGGGTTCATCGATGACAACCACGGCAAGATCCTGCCCAGCTTCCTCGCAGTAGGAGCGTGCACGCTGACCGCGACCGGGATGAATCGCGTCTGGCCCGGCATCGAAGGCGTCCTACGCATCGTATTGATTACCTTGGTCGCGCTGACGCTCGCGGTATTGTTCTCGCTGAGCGACGGGATCTCCAAGGGAAAGTTCCATCAGTGGAGACACTCCTCCCCTCGTGGCCGTCACGATCTCGCCGACTTCGCGGACCCTGACCCGTTCGAATTCCCATGGCGGCAACCGGATGAGGACAACAGATGATTCTCCTGGGTTCGACCGCTGCAATGCCGATCGACTACTGCCGAATCCGTCCGACGCGCGTGCTGCGATTGCCGTCTGTGCTGTCTACTTCACGGTGATCGTGACTGTCTGCGTCCGTGTCTCGGCGGGCAGCTCGGTGGTGTCGATCATCAGCACCTCACCCGAGGCCTGCACGCCGTTGGCCAGGAGCTTCGGCTTCAGCCCGAACGGCGGTCGGTCACCGGTGCGGGCCTCGATGCCGAAATCGCTGTCAGCGGCAATGTAAAGGGTTTTGCCGCCGTCACGGGTGGCGACACCTTCGATCTTGTCGTGGCCGAAGAATAGGCCGTCCGCGTTCAGACCGTCCAGCAGACCGCCGAGATCCAGAGCGGACTTCTTGACGACCGGAGAAATGCCCGCCTTCCGCAGCGTGGCGACGCCGTCGGCGGTGGGCACGGCACCGACGAGGAGTTCCAACGGCTTTCCGCCGACCAGCAGGCCCAGCTCCGTATCGTATTGCGCGCCTTGAATCTCCGACTGCGGGCCGACATCGGTGGCGCCGGTGATGTCTATCGTCCAGAGCTTTTTGTTCGCTTTGGGTGTTTTGTTGCCATCGCGCTCGTCGACCACAAAAGTGGTGTTGCTCAGCGCCGTGATCTCGGAGACCACGAGTTTCTGCTTCGGCTCCTCGAGCGGATACACGAATTCTTTGACGTCCCGGGTCTTCAGATCCACGGTGACGATCCGGGTCATGGGCACCTCACGCGCCGACGCGACACCCGGCTCGCTGAGTGCGCTCTGCACGATGCCGACCAGCGTGCTGCCATCCGGGGTGACGGTGAGCCCCTCCATCCCCTGGTTGGGAGTGCGCAGCGAAAGTTCCGCGGGCAGGCCCCGTCCCGGCGCCAGCCGTTCGAGCTCGGTGCCGTTGGCGTCGAAGTGCACGATGAACGGCCCGTACTCGTCGGACACCCAGAAGCTGCCGTCGGGCATAGCGACCAAGCCCTCGCTGTCGATGCCGTGATCGGTGGGCGGCAGGATGGCGCCGTTGAGGTCGCGGATGGTCTCGCCGGTGCCGGCGGAGATATCGACCAAGCCGTTGAACGGTTGACCCGCCGAGTTCTTCAAAGCGATGGCGCTTACCAGCACCGCCTTGGTGCCGACCATCTTGAACTTCGCGATGGTGGGCGTGAAAGTGGGTACGGGCGTGAGCTTCTCGCTCTTGCCCTGGCCGTCGACGTTCGGACCGCGGTCGGTGAGACCGTAGAATTCGTCGGTCGATCCGGGTACCGGGGTGAACGCCGACCCGTACCCGCTGCCCTGCAAGCTCACCCCGCCGAAGTCGCCGAGCGGCGGGATATCGGTGGTGAACAGCTTCACGGCGTCGGTGGTGGTCACGGTGATGCTGTCGGGCCCGGTGTACCCGGCAGCCGGCGTGTACACCACCGCCCCATCGGTGCGATGGGTGATCGTGCCGTGCCGCGGATCGGCGATCTCGACCGCGGCGCTGCCGCCGGTCTCGGCCAGCAGATCGTCCAGTGAGATCACCAGGGGCTCATCCCTGGTGGCGGTGAAGTCCGCCTCCGAACTCGACGACGAGCAAGCGGACAGAACGGCGGTCGCGCACACGGCCACCATGACGAGTGCGCTTCGGGTTCTGCGGTGCGTTCGCACCGGTGATGCGTACCGTCCGCGCCTGGCCACCAGTTGGCATCGAGCCGAACGTGCGCCGTCGATCCTCACAACCATTCGATCATTCTGCCGTGGCACCAGCCTCGACGCGCATGCCACCGGCAACGACTTCCCGATCGCGCCGCCCCTGCCGGCGGAGCAGGGGCGTGCCGACCGGGATCCCGGGCTACCGCGCGTCGGTCGCAGTCAGCACATGCGCGTTCGTTGCTCGGACCTGCGGGTAGGTCGGGTACTCGATGCCGGAAATGTACTGCACCGTCCGCACCACCTGGCACGAGTAGCCGAATTCGTTGTCGTACCAGACATACAGGATCGCGGTGTCATCCTCGACGATCGTGGCATTGGCATCGATGATCGACGCTGCGCGCGATCCGATGAAATCGCTGGAAACGACGTCCGTGGCGGCGGTGTAGTCGAGGTTGCGGCTCAGCGGCCCGGCGAGCGAAACCTGACGCAGGTAGGTGAGCACATCGCTTTTCGTCGTCGGCCGCGCGAGTTGCAGGTTCAGAATCGCGACCGAGACGTCGGGGGTGGGAACACGAATCGAATTGCCGGTGATCTTGGCCTTGAAATCCGGCATGGCCTTCGCGACCGCGGACGCCGCACCGGTTTCGGTGAGCACCAGATTGAACGGCGCGGACCGGCCCCGACGGTCCGCCTTGTGATAATTGTCCAGCAGGTTCTGGTCGTTGGTGAACGAGTGCACCGTCTCGACGTGCCCTCGGATGATGCCGTACTCGTCATCCATGGCCTTGAGCGGCGGGACGATCGCGTTGGTCGTGCACGAGGCGCACGAGAAGATCCGCTGCGACAGATCCAGGCTGCGGTGATTGACGCCGTGCACGATATTCGGAACGTCACCCTTGCCTGGCGCGGTGAGAACGACCTTCGCGATGCCGGGGCGCAGGTGCTGCGACAGCCCGTCACGATCGCGCCACCTACCGGTGTTGTCGATCAGGATCGCGTCCTTGATCCCGTACGCGGTGTAGTCGATCGTCGTCGGATCATCGCTGTAGATGAACTTGATGACGTTCCCGTTCGCGGTGATCGTGTCGTTGCCGGTATCGACCTTGATCGTGCCGTTGAAGTGGCCGTGAACCGAGTCCCTGCGAAGCAGCGACGCACGCTTGGCCAGATCGTCCTCGCCTCCTTTGCGCACCACCACCGCACGCAGGTTCAGCCCGTTGCCGGATCCGGCCTTCTCGATGAGCAGACGAGTGACCAGACGACCGATGCGGCCGAAGCCATAGAGGACGACGTCCCTCGGGCCCGGTGACCGAGCCTTGTTGCCGTTGGTCACCTCGGCCAGCACCGACTCGGTGAACTCGCGGATCGAGAGTCCGCGATCATCAGCGCGATAGGTCGTGACCAACTGACCGAGGTCGATCTTGCACGGCCCCAGATCCAGCTCGCTGAGCACCTGCAAGAAAGGAAGGGTCTGGTCCACCGACAGCTCTTCGCCCTCGATCTGCCTCGCGAAGCGGTGCGTCCGCAGGATGCTGATCACCGATTTGTTCACCAGCGACCGGCTGTGCAGCAGGATCGTCACGCCTTTCCCCCGGTACAACGTGCCGATGATGGGAATCATCGCCTCCGCGGCGGCTTCCTGGGCATTCCAGCGGTCAAGTTGTTCGGTCGTCAACGCAGGTCCTCGGATTTCCCTCGATTGTTCGCGGTTTCGATGCTAATGAGGGCGGCGATATCACCGAGGCCGGATACCCACTCGTGAGATCACCAGGTCGGCGACACCGTCGCTCCGGCGGGTGTAGGAATGACTATCTCGAACAGCCACGACAAAGCCTTGCTCGTGCGGCGCGACGAAGCCGAGACGCTCGAAACCATGGGTGTGCGGCTCTATGCCGATCACGATATGACCGGCGGCAAGCTGAGCGCGAAAACTGAGCGGTCCGCGGTGATCACAGTAGCGGCCGGGAACCCCTACCGGCTGAACCCCGCATTGGCCGCACCGGCAGTGAGCGCATCCAAGCCGAACGCGTCGACCGGACCGAGCGCACCGGTGCCGAGCAGGCCGCCGTCGAGGGCGGTCTGCGCACCCCAGCCGAGGATCGCGGCAGTGAAGTCGTAGGGGTCGACACCGCCCAGTGTGACCGACGTCAGCACGCGGCCGGTGTCGTCGAATGTCTCGGCAACCGCCCAGGAGCAGTGCGGGCCCGTGCGTCCTGCCCCGGGCCGCCGGTCGATCCGTTCACGACACGTTCCAGCACACCCTCGGCCAGTTGTTTCACCGGCTCCACTCGTGCGACGGCGCCGGTGAGTAACGAGCCGGCCTGCAGGCCGCGAGCGACCGCAGTCGGCAGTCCGAGATATACGTCGACCTCCCCCAGCCGCGGGTAGGCGCGGCTCAGTGCGAGGTGTTCGGATCCGGGAATCGATACCCCCGTGCGCGAGCGACCGGCGACGTCGAAGGTGCGAATCCGTGAGCCGGTCCGCTCGGGCACGACCAGGCCGCCCGCGGAGGGCGAAGCCGCGCTCGAACAGCATCCCTGCCATGGACGCGCGGGTGCCGCCGCTGGTGCCGGGGCCGGCGATGAAGTAGCCGATGTCCACGCGGACCGCCTCCGGCGCTTCGCGCAAGGCGAGACCGGCAGCCAGGTTGCCGGGCACGAAATCGAAACCGAACGCGGTCAGCAGGGCCACTCCTGCCTTGCGCGCCTCGTTGTCGCGGTCGAACACTTCGCGGATGAACGGGCCTTCCCCGGTGGAGTCGAAGTAGTGTGCGCCCGCCGCCACTGCCGCCGCCAGCGCGGGTCCGCCGTATCGCAGGAACGGCCCTACCGTCGTCACCAGCACGTCGCCTCGGCCCAGAAGCAACCGTACCGAGGCGGGGTCGGTCACGTCGGAGACCGCGGTCTCCGCGCCGCCGAGGTCGGCGGCCAGTTTCCCGAGGACAGTGGCATTGCGGGCAGCCAGCACGGGGGCGGCGCCACGGGCGATCAAGGCTTCGGCGGTCAGGCGACCGGTGTACCCGGTGGCGCCGAACAACACGATCTTCGGCATTGGCAGTCACCTACCGTTCTGTTCATCGATACGCGAATAAGCTCACCCCGCCTGCCATGGGCATACCAGCACTGTAGCGGTGCAGGATAAACGTTTTCACACTGTCGCCGCTCGCCCCTGCTGTGCCTGATCGAGCATGGTGATGTAGGTATCGAGCTGCGCCGCGCCGGTGAGAAGGTCGCGGCTACGCGTGGTCAGCCGGTCCTGCCAGGAGTCGAGGAATGCGCTCAACGCGTTCGCCCCGCCCGCCTCGCGCAGCGAATCGATGAATTGCGCGACCTGGGACAGCAGGTAACCGCCTCGGCGCAGCTGTCGTGCGATCTCGGCGTCGCGCACACAGTCGGGTCCGTATTCTCGGTAACCCGTTGCCCGGTCGCGTTCGGGGCGCAGGATGCCGTGGGTCTCCCAGGCGCGCAGCGTCGCAGGGTGCACGCCGAGCCGCCGGGCGAGTTCCCCCACGCTCAGCGGCCGACCCTGGACAGGGGTCGGCATCGCGGTGGACAGGCTGCCCAGTGCCGTTGCGACCTCGGTGCGGGTGTCACGTTCGGTGAGCAGCGCGACGTGGGCGGCGTCGATGAGCCGGTAGGCGGACTCGGTGTCGCCGCGGTTGGTGGCGCGCATGATCTCCATTGCCTGCTGGTGCCCGTGGCCACGGCGTAACGCGAGGAAGGCGCGTAGGGACTGCGCGTGCAAGGGCGTATAGCGCCGGTAGCCGGTCTGGCTGCGCTCGGTCGGCGGGAGTATGCCCGCATCGTCGTAGTTGCGGATCGCCTGTGCGGACAACCCGTGTTCCCGGGCGAGGTCGATGGGTCTCAGCTTGCATCTCCGATTGAGGCTTTGATCTCTAGATGGCAGGTAAACGTGTCAGAAGTTTCACTCGCATCTTCAACGATACCGTCAAAGGCAGTGCCTAGTCGAAAGAAGTGCTCATGTCCACTGCCGCATTACCGCGCACCCTCGGCCGCCAACTCGACGACCCGGCCGACCTGGGCCGTGCCATCGATGAATTTCTCGCCGCGCGAACCGAGCCGCCGATTCTGCTCGCCCTCGGGGAACCGACGCACGGGATCGAGGCGTTCCCGTTGTTGCGCAACGAAATCCTCGGCCATCTCGTCGCACGGGGGTACCGGTCGATCGCGCTGGAGACCGACGTCTTCGCCGCGTCGGTTGTCGATGACTACGTGGCCGGGGGTCCGGCGGAGATCGACACGGTGCTCGCGACCGGGTTCAGCCACGGCTTCGGCGCCGTGCCGGGCAACCGCGAACTCGTCGAATGGCTCCGCGCGCACAACGCCGGTCGCGCGCCGCAGGATCGAGTTCGCTTCTATGGCTTCGACGCGCCGGTGGAGTACTCCGGTGCGCCGAGCCCGCGACGCACACTGACCTCGGCCGTCGACTACCTTCCCGTGCCGCTGCGGCCAGATTCAGTCCACGACCTCGACGCACTGCTCGGCGAGGATGCCGACTGGTCGAACCGGGCGGCCATGTTCGACCCGGCGGCGTCCATCGGCGGATCCGATCGCGCTCGCGCCCTGCGTATCGTCGCCGACGATGTCGCCTGCGCGCTGCGTCGCGCGGCACCCGGCCTTCGTCCCGCCGACCCGACCGGCTACGACCACGCCGTCGCGCACGCGCGCACCGCCCAAGGCCTGCTGCGCTATCACGCGGCCATGGCCGGCCCCGCCCCCGATCGCATCGCGACCATGCTCAGCCTGCGCGCGGAGATGATGGCCGATAACCTGCTCGCGATCGCGGCCCGAGAGCAGTGCCGCGGCCCGAGCCTGGTCTTCGCGCACAACGCGCACCTGCGGCGCGCGCACTCCCACACGCTGATCAGCGAAGACGAGGCGAACTGGTGCGGCGCCGGCGCGCTCGTCGGGCTCGCCCTCGGCGAGCGCTACATGTTCCTGGCAACCGACGCCGGCCTCCACAGCGCTCCGGGCACCCTCCAGGGTGTGTTGGCCGAGGCGACCACCCGCCGCGCACTGTTCCCGGCACCGGCCCTGCGCGCCGCGCTTGCCCCGTCGATCGGCACAAGCGAACCGATCGTGCCCGGCCATATCCCACTCGACCCCGAAGACTTGGACGGCGCCGACGCGGTCATCTTCGTCACCGATACCGACGGAAAGCGGCATCAGTACTGGTAGCAGCACTCGATGCGGCAGAGCGGCCGGTTGGCGGGGACCACCGCATGGGCGTCTGCGCCCCACGGAGATACGGTGCTCACGTCAGACCACGGCCTCCCAGGCGAACCCGTCCGGGTCGGCGAAGGCACCGATGTCGCTGCCGATGACGATCCGATGCGACCCGGTGCCCTCTGGGGAGACGCCGGCGTCCTTGGCGGCGGCGCGACGCCCGTAGAGCGCCAGCTTGACCGACGACGAGGCGGCGAACTCGACGTATTTACTCCCGAAGCTCTTCGCCACGGTCAGGCCGCGATCGATGTAGAACTGTTTGGTCGTTTTGACGTTGTCGACCCCGAGCAGAATCACGAAATCATCGATTTCCCTGGTCGCCGGGCCGGTGTCCTTCTTCGACGACGTCGCGACCTTCCAGATCGCCCCGTCCGGCGCCTGGACGACGCCGCCGTAGCCCCAGAAACTCTTCTTGGCCTGCTTCAGCGTCGTCGCTCCGGCGTCCACAGCGGTGCCGATGAGGCCGTCGACGGTGCTCGGCTGAGACACCACGAGCGAGAGGATGAAGCCACGGAACCCGTTCGTCGGCGTCTCCGAGGCGCGCACCCGCACCTTGTCGCCGAGACCGAACGCGGCGGCGTAGAAGTCCGCGGCGGCGGCGGGATCGGGCATCTCGAGGATGACGGACTCGATGGTGGGCTGCTTGACGGTGGTATCCATGGCGATGACGCTAATTGCTGCTCGGTGACCCGCGCTTCTCGATTCCTGACCGGTCTGGCCTGCCGCCGACCGCACGCGGTACCGAACCGCCGCAGGCCGCTGACGATATGGCGTCGCGAGGTTGCCGGAGTCGGAGTCGTGCGTCAGAGCCTGGCCGGGCGGGCACCGCGGCGCTGTGGACGCAGCTGGTACAGGCGATACCAAGCCAGCGCGAGGAAGAGGACCCCTAAACCGGCCACCACTCCCATGTCGACCAGCCACGTGCCGAGGGTGTGTTTCCACAGCGGGTCGGGCGCTCCCGAGTGCGGTGAGAGAGTGTCGAGGTCGAGAGTGGCGGCTCCCGCGCCGTAGCCCCAACGAGACGGCGATAGATAGGACAGTTGCCCTAGGACGGGTGTGCCGGGAAGCCGCACCATCCCGCCCGTGAGCACCAGCTGCGCCATCGAGAGCACGATCAGCAGCGGCAGTGTCTTCTCCGAGGTGTTCACCGACACCGACACCAGCAAGCCCAGTGCCAGTGACGCGATGCCGAGTAACGCCATCACCAAGATCAGCTCCAGCTCCACCGACGTGAACACCCCTTTGGGCGGCATGCTCACACCAATAGTGCCGATCATGACCAACACCGCCGCTTGGAGGGTGGTGATCACGCTCAGGACCAGGAGTTTCGACATCAGATAGACCCCAGCCGACAGTCCGGCCGCACGTTCTCTGCGGTAGATCGTCTGCTCTTTGACGATTTCGCGAATCGAGTTGCCGGTGCCGACGAAGCATGCGGCGAATGCCAGGATCATAAGCTTCGTCGGGGCATCGACGTTGGATCCCGGCGCCCCGATGAACCCTTCCCCGGACGGCACCAGGGCGATCAAGCCGCCCAAGAGCAGTGGCATCGCGCCGAGAAGCGCCAGATAGCTTCGGTCCGAGGCGATCACAGCCAGATATCGCCGGCACAACGTACTGAGCTGGCTGAGCTTCGACTGCGGCGCGGGCGGCGGGGCTGGCGGACGCACTTCCACCGGCCCGACCTCGTCGGTCAGCCCGACCGCCACGTAGTTCTCGAAGCGTGGCGAAGCCCGGAATTCAGCGGCCCAGTCGCGGTCGTCCTCGCGGTCGAACGCCTGGAACACCTCAGCCCAGGTGCGCTTTCCGAACTGCTGCAACCCCTCCGCCGGAGGCCCGTAATAGGCCAGCCGACCGCCGGGCACAAGGACCAGCAGGCGGTCGCAGAAATCGAGATTCGCAACGCTGTGCGTGACGACGATGACGGTCCGCCCGTCGTGGGCCAGCTCGGACAGCATTTCCATGACCGTCTTGTCCAGGCCCGGGTCGAGCCCGGAGGTCGGTTCATCGAGGAACAGCAGGGACGGTTTGGTCAGCAGTTCCAGTGCGACGCTCACACGTTTGCGCTGCCCGCCCGAGAGCTTGTCGATACGGGTATCGGCATGCTTCGACAAACCCAATTCGTCCAGCACCTCGTCGACCCGCTGCTCGCGCTCCTCGCTGCGTGTATCACCCGGGAAGCGCAATTCAGCCGCGTAGAGCAGCGCCCGCCGCGTCGGAAGCTGATTATGCAGGATGTCTTCCTGCGGGACCAACCCGATCCGGTGCCGCAGCTCGTCGTAATCGGTGTACAGGTCGCGTCCGTCGTAGCGGACCGTCCCCTCCGTCGCGGGCCGCAACCCGGTGACCGCGCCGAGCAGTGTCGACTTGCCCGCCCCACTGGGCCCGATGACGCCCACGAGCGAGCGCTCCGGGATCGGGAAGCTCACGTCGTCGAGGAGCACCTTGCCTTCCGGTGTCCGCACGATGAGGTTCTGCACCGAGACCGACACGTCGCCGGTATCGACAAACTTGCGCAGTTCGTCGCCGACCAGACGGAAAGCGGTGTGGCCCATGCCGATCAAGTCGGATTCGGACAAGTCTGCGGCGTCGACCCTGGAGCCGTTGACATAGGTGCCGTTGTGGCTGTCGAGATCGACGATCCGGTATCTGCCCGGGCCGACCGTGCGCAGCTCGGCATGATGACGGGAAACCATGAGGTCGTGCACGGCGATGTCGTTGTCGGCCGCGCGTCCGATCCGGAGGGTGGGCGAAGTGATACGGACTACCGCGTCCGCAGGGGCCACCGGTGGCGCCGATCGCGAAACTCGCCGCGGCAGGCCCGGCTGGAACTTCGTGGCCGTCGCATCCTCATCGAGGTTGTATCCGGGATCGGGGACGACCATCGTGTCGCCCTCACCATCGCCACCCGAGTCGTGGGTGGGTAGCCCCTCCACGGAACAGGCCAACTGCTCACCGTCCACGGCGTGACCGAGCTGGAACGTCTCGTCGTGGTCGATCACCATCCGGTCGACCCGGTGACCGTCGAAGAATGTTCCGTTGAGGCTACCCGCGTCCTCGATTTTCCAACCCTCCACACCCCGCTCCAGAACGGCGTGCAAGGAAGATACACGCGGATCGCTCACCACGATATCGGCTTCTGGATCGCGGCCGATATTATATGCGCCCCCGGCGCGGAGCCGATAGACGCGTTCTCTCGTCTGCACCACAAGAACCGGTGCCTCGGGTAATTCCGTGGAGGACGGTTCATACGCCATAACGGGAGTATACGACCGTTCGGCGGTGCCGCCGCAATAGTCCGTAACCCGACATCCCGTCGGCGGTGCCCGACCGTCTCCGGCACGGCTCACCGTCGCACCCTGCTGACCAGCGGAATCCCGTCAGTCCAGTGAATAGTAAATTACATCGTTCCGAGAAATGCGACAGCGAATCCAACTGCATTCAGCAGCTCGACCAAGGGAACCGCAGTGAAATCGACAATCCCCGCGGATCGGGCCGATGCGGTTGTCCGATGCGGTATCGAGGCCGAATGCTGCCTTGTTGTTTTCCATGGGGACTGAACTGTTACATTTCAGGTCGGTGATGGCGGTAGCCACGCGACGATGTGGATCCTGCCGGCACCCATAACAATTCCGTAGAAATTCTGCGGTATTCCGTACACCGCGCCCCCGTCGGCACCGGCGCTTTCGCGGCCCGACGCGCCCATGACGCGCCTTCTACGCGGACGATGCCGGGCGACCAGCGCATCCGGCCCGACGGGCGCCGAGCCGCCGATCAAGACAAGTAACGGATCGTTAGCGGAAAGCCTCGATAGGTCCTCGGTAGAGCGCCGCGCGGCCCGTCCCCCGCCTGTGCACCGGAGTAATCTACCGGAGTGTCGTCCTCACAGGTCGCCATTGTCTTCGCCCTCTGCGCGGCCCTGTGTATAGCGCTCGGGGCGGTGATCCGCCAGCGTGCCGCCGCGCGAACGGCCGGTGCGCCCGACTCGGTCGCGGCCATGGGCGATCTGCTCCGCACCTCCGAATGGTGGCTGGGGACCCTGGTCGGCGCCGGTGGATTCGCCTTCCAGGCCGCCGCTCTGGGTAGGGGTGCGCTGATGCTGGTGCAACCGCTGTTGGTGCTGTCGCTGCTGTTCGCTCTGCCGATGGGTGCGTGGCTCAACGGGCGCACGGTGTCGGCCCGCGAGTGGGCATGGGCGCTGGCGCTGACCGCCGCGGTCGCGATTCTGGTGGTGGTCGGCGACCCCAAGCCCGGCCAGTCGCACGCGGAGGCGTGGCACTGGGTGCTCGTGGGGCTCATCGGCGTTCCGTTGTTCACCGCCGCGTTGCTCGGTGCCCGCGCTTGGCCGGGGCCGCGTCGGGCGGTACTGCTCGGCCTGTGCTCCGGTGCACTCTTCGGGCTCGCCGCCGTGCTCATCAAGGGCGTGACCGCAACCGCAGGCCGCGGCACGAACGCGGTGCTCCTCTCGGCCGAGACATACGCATTGATCGTCGTCGGCCTCACCGCCACGGTGATGCAGCAATACTCGTATCGGGCCGGAAGCCTGCACGCATCGTTTCCGGCGGCGACGGTCGTCGAACCGATAGTGGTCGGCGCCCTCGGATTCCTGGCGCTCGGCGAGTACCTGGATGTGAATGTCGAACTGGTCGCGGTGCTGGTAGTCGCGTTCGTGACCGTGGTCGTCGCGACGGTGGCGCTCGCGCGCCACAAAGGCGTCGACCCCGTTCCAGACCATCACGACACCGCGCCACAGTGGGACGTACCGGCTGAGTTCCGCAGCGACAGCTCATAACCGCCGGAAGGGCGACCGCCACGGCTCTGCCGATGACCGAGCACGCCACCGACCCCCACAGGGTCACCCTGGTCGACTTCGGCTGTTCGATCTAAGACTGCGGATCGCTGGGTTCGGAATGGAGGTCGTTCGCTGAGCGAGGGTCGGAGGTGACCCACGTCACCGGTCGATGCTGTCAGGAATTCGGGGGCTGTCTCGTTCAGGGAGCACGCGAACCAGACAGGAGCGAACCATGAAGCACCGCATCGTCGTCCTCGGGGCGGGATACGCCGGAACCTTCTCCGCGGGATATCTGGCCCGCCAACTCCACCCCGACGACTTCGAGATCACCGTCCTCAACGCCGAACCCGATTTCGTCGAGCGGCTGCGCCTGCATCAGCTCGCCGCCGGGCAGGAACTTCGCCACCGGCCGCTGACGGAGGTGTTCGCGGGCACCGACATCCGGCTACGAGTGGCGCGGGTAACCGACCTCGACGTCGAGCACCGGACAGTCACTGTCGCCGACGACCAAGGCGTCGACCGGCTCGGATACGACACTCTCCTCTACACGCTGGGCAGCACCGCCGCCGACCACGACATTCCGGGCGTCCACGAGCACGCCTTCCACGTGGCCGCGCGGCCGGCCGCTCTACGCCTGCGCGCACGCTTGGACGAGCTGGGCGGGGACGGGAAGGTGCTGGTGGTCGGCGGCAACCTGACCGCGATCGAGGCCGCCACCGAGTTCGCCGAATCCCGTCCAGGACTTCGGATCGACCTCGTCACCAGCGGTGAACTGGGCGGCTGGCTGAGCGCGAAGGCCCGTGGTCACCTGCTGCGTGCCTTCGACCGGTTCGGCATCACAGTTCACGAGCACAGCACGATCGTGCGCGTCGAGCAGGGGGCGGCGGTCGCCGCGGACGGCACCACTTTCGCCTCCGACGCGATCGTGTGGGCCGCCGGGTTCGCAGTCCACCCGATCGCCGCCGCAAGCGGTCTCGCGGTGGAACCCAACGGTCAGATCACGGTCGACCGTCAGATGCGGTCGGTCTCGCACCCGAATCTCTACGCTGCCGGTGACAGCGTCTGCGCCATCGCAGAGAACGGTCGGCCGTTGCCGATGTCCTGCGCTTCCGCGGGGCCCACCAGCAAGGGGGCGATCTCCGGGATCATCGAAGACCTGACCGGGCGCAAGATCAAGCCGGCCTCGCTGACTTACGTCGGCAACCACATCAGTCTCGGCCGCAGGGACGCGATCTTCCAGCTCGTCGACGGGGATGCGCAATCCAAGCCGGGTGCCCTGCTCGGCAGGAAGGCCGCGCGTGTCAAGTCGGCGATTCTCGGGACCGCCGCCTGGAGCCTGAGCCACCCGACCGTCGGAAAGCTGAGTCACAAGTACCGCTCGGCCACCACTGGAGAGCATTCGCCCGACGTGGTCGCCGCATAGAGTCGTGCTCATGGACACTGCCACCGTGGCGCGTTTCGAGGCCAGCCGGAACCGGCTGGCCTCGCTCGCCTACCGCCTGCTCGGCTCGGCCGCCGACGCCGAGGACACGGTGCAGGACGCGTTCCTGCGGTGGCAGGCCGTCGACCGCGAGTGCGTCGAGGTGCCCGAGGCATGGCTGACCAAGATCGTCACCAACCTGGCGCTCGACCGTCTCCGTTCGGCGAAGGTGCGGCGCGAACGCGCGGTCGGCGCCTGGCTGCCCGAACCGCTGCTCGACGGCGACCCGATGCTGGGCCCGGCCGATACCGTCGAGCAGCGCGAATCGGTGACCTTGGCCGTGCTGACGCTCATGGAGCGCCTCTCGCCGGTAGAGCGGGCCGTGTACGTTCTGCGTGAGGCGTTCTCCTACAGCCATGCCGAGATAGCCGAGATCCTCGACATCACCGAATCGGCGAGCCAACAGCACGCCCACCGGGCCCGGCGCCGCATCACCGCCGAGCGCAACTCCCGCGAGATCGACCGTGCCTCCGCGCGTCGAATCGCCGAGACTTTCGTCGCTGCCGCCTCCTCGGGCCGGACCGAACGGCTGGTCGCGCTGCTGACCGACGACGCGACCGGCATCTCCGACGGCGCCGCGGGACTGGCCGAAACGCTGATCCGGTACTCGACTCCGCAGCGGCTCGCCGACGCGGTGCGGGCCGGCTTCAGACCGTCCGCGGCCAAGCGGAGACTCGCCGGTGGCTCCCCGTCGATCCATGCCGCTATGGTCAACGGCTGCCCGGCCATGTTGTTCGCGCTGGACGACCGGGTCCTCGGTGTCGCGATCCTGGAGATCCGTGACGACAAGATCGCAGGCGTGTGCGGCATCGCCGCCCCGCGCCGACTCGGCCGCCTCACCGAGGAATGGCAGCGGCAGGAGCATGACGTCCCGCTGATCGAATCGTGGTAACCGGCTGTCCGACACCCGATCTCACGTTCGTCCGTCGGTTCCCGTCGAGCCATTCGACGAGCACCGCGGCCTGCCCGTGCTCGGCGTTCCCGATGCCGATGCGCACGCCAAGGGCCTCCTCCAAACGGACGCACGGAGTTCGACATCGCTCGGCCGGTGGGCGGTAGGTGTCGGTGGGCGGCGCTACGGTGACGGTGTGAACCGGACGGATCGGCTGTACGCGATAGTCGAAGAGCTGCGGGCGATCTCGCCGCGACTGCGCAGCGCGCGCGAGTTGGCCGCGCGGTACGAGGTGAGCATCCGGACGATCGAGCGGGATATCTGCGCGCTGCAGCAGGCCGGTATCCCGATCTATGCCGATGTCGGCAGGCGCGGCGGGTACGCGCTGGACAAAAGCATGTCCTTGCCGCCGCTGAATCTCACGCCCGCGGAGACCGTCGCGCTGGCGGTCGCGCTGGCCCGCCATCGCGGGGGCCCGTTCGAGCGGGCGGGCCGCAGTGCGCTGCGCAAGATCGTGGCGGTGCTGCCGGAACGCGACGCGGTGGCAGCCCGAGATCTCGCCGCGCGGATCCGATTGCTGTCGGTCGACGCACAGCAGGATCGCGAGATCCCGGCGGTGATCGAACGGGCCATCGAGGTCGGCAGGGTGCTGCGGATCGGCTATCTCGACCGGTTCGGCGCACGCACCGAACGCGAGGTCGAGCCGTTCGCGCTGGTGAACGGGACCAACGGCTGGTACCTGGCGGCTTGGTGCCGGCTACGCGGCAGTGCGCGCTGTTTCCGGTTGGACCGGATCGGTTCGGCGGTGACGACCGAACTGCCCGCGCCGCACCGCCCGTTCGACGGTTCGGCCTGGGACATTCCGGATTCCGGACTCCGGGTCGTCGCCTGGTAGAACCGATTCGAAAACACCGACAGGGGGATGTCGCCTCGGCGGGAGATCGTGTTCCGGCAAGACCACACGACCCCGAGAATCCGGAGACGATCGATGAGCACTCCCCCGTACAACACGGTGACCTGGTTCCAGGTAGGCAGCGACGAGCCCGAGCAGATCAAGGAGTTCTACGGCAAGCTGTTCGGCTGGTCCTACAGCCCGTACCCGAACAGCGACGACGGCTATGAACTGATTCACTACCCTGGCAGCGAGGCACCGAGCGGCGGTATCGCGCACACCCCGGACAGCGCGGCCAATCACGCCACCTTCCTGGTGGTCGTCGAGGATGTCGCGGCCACCGTGG
This sequence comes from Nocardia sp. CY15, assembly GCF_009829295.1. NCBI lineage: Bacteria > Bacillati > Actinomycetota > Actinomycetes > Mycobacteriales > Nocardiaceae > Nocardia > Nocardia sp. CY15. The sequence continues at coordinate 386 of NZ_VUOT01000019.1, read as the reverse complement.
CGGCGGCTGAGGCCCTGGGCGCCAAGGTGCTGACTGCGCCCGTCATGAGCGCGGACGGTCTGGTATCGGCCGATCTGCTGGACACCTCCGGCAATCATTTCGGCGTGTTCAGCCCCGCCCCCGCGGCGTGAGCGAACGGTGAACTCGTCTCCCGGCGCATCGCCGACGATGCGCCGGGAGGCCGACCGACGATTGGGCCGACGGCCGGATGCGAGCCCCGAATCCGCATGGCCGCGACGAAGGCGGAGGGAGGCCTAGCTGTACTGCCCAGGGAGGTTGGTCAACCGGCTGATGGGTGTCTGGCGGCCGATGGCGGTGTGTTGCCGGTGGTGATTATAGGTGTGCAACCAGGCTGGTAGGGCGGCTCGTCGGGCTTGTTCTGACCG
>NZ_VUOT01000018.1:0-86309 GCF_009829295.1 Nocardia sp. CY15 | reverse complement strand
AGCGTTGGCCCGGCGCCTGGTCGACGTGCTGTGGGCACTGCTGCGCGACAACCGCCCCTTCGACACCCAGCCCCCGAGCATCAACGGAATCCGAGCTGCGGCTTGACATGGTCATTGAGATTCCTTCTGCGGGAACTGCCCGAGGGTGATCCAGCCGCCGCCTTGTTCCCACACGGTGATCGGCCCGAACTCGCCCAAGCCGTGGTCGATGTCCTTCAACCACTTGTCGAACCAGATCCGCTGCAACACGTCCAGCCGCGGCGGCGCGCCGGGAACACCGGTCCCCGCACCGGGATTCGCGTGATAGGTGTCGCCGACGATCAGTTGTTTCTTGCCCGCGGGCAGCGGAATCGCGTTGTAGAGCTTGGTCGCGCTGTTGGCGAAGATGTCGTGCCAGCCGCCGTAGACGAAGGTGGGCACCGTGATGCGTTCCGGATGTCCCTGGATGCCGCGCCGGAAGTAACTGTCGGCGTCCAGCGCGTCGGCCAGCGCGGGCGGCACGTGATCGAGCGAAGGGGTGAGCAGCGCCTGGGCCAGCAGGTCGACATTGCTGGCCGGGTCGGACATCCGTTCGTGCAGCCACTGCCAGTCGAACGTGCCGTTCAGCATCGACCGCACGTCGGGAATCAGCTTCAACTGGTTGACGGTGCTGAGCCACATCGGAAGGAACGTCGTCCCCACACCGCCGCCCGGGGCGACGACGTCGCGCATGAGATCGCTGCCCGGTTCCACGGGAAAGATCGCCTTCAGCGGCGCGGGGGCGTTCTCGGCGGCACGGAGCTGGTTGATTCCGGAGTACGAGCCGCCGCTCATCCCGATCCGGCCGTTCGACCACGGCTGCGCGGCAGCCCATTCGATCACCTCACGGGTGTCGAGCTGTTCCCGCTCGCCGAGGGTGTCCCACTCCCCCTGGGAGAAACCGGTACCGCGCACGTCGACGACAACCTGGGTGTATCCGGCACGGATCAGGTTGCGATCGAGACCGAGCACGGTCTGCACGGTGCCGCCGTCGACCGCGTGCAGCAGGTCACCGAAACCACTGACCGGCGTCCGGGACAGGTTCACCCGGTTCACCAGCCGCAGCGTCAGCGGCTGTAATCCGGGCACGGCGAGCGCCGTATCGATCAGATTGGTCATGAGCTTGGTGTACGGCGTGAGGTTCACGATGGTCGGCAGCGGCTGCTGCTCCACCACGCCTGCCTGCTTCACCGGCCGGTAGACGTTGGCCTTCAGCACGACACCGTCGCTCACCCGGATCGGGACGTCCCAGTCGATGTGCACGTCGGCATACGGCTGGGGACCGTCGTGCAACGCGGTCCACCGCACCCGGTGCGCGTCCACCGACGGCTCCGCCACCGCGGGCGCCGTCGCGAGACCCACGGTCGCCAGCACCACGGCCGTGGCCGCCATCCGGACCGCCCTGATCAACGTTCGTCCCACGACACGCCGCGATGCCATCTCGCTCCCTCGACCGGTATCCGGCTCACAGACCGGCCATCGATTGCCCGACTTGGCGCCGAACTTAGCAATCTGCTGGCAAATCTTGTGGGAGGTGCGGTCGGGCCGGTTTGTCGCGGGCGGACAGCGGGTGAACGCCGCCCAGGCGCGGGCGATGCGGATTATGGTGAGGCGCATGACGCCGCTGCAGCGCTACATCGCGGAGGAGATCGCGGCCGATCACGCCGACGGCATACTCACCCGGCGGGAGGCACTGCGAAGGCTGGGGCTGCTCGGGCTGGGCGGCACCACCGCGGCCGCCCTACTGGCCGCCTGCGCGAACAGCGACAACGGAAGCTCCGAGCGGGCGCCGTCCCCTTCGTCCCCTACGCCGCCACCCGGTGCCGCCTCCGCACTCCCCGCCACCCCCGTCACGTTCACCGGCGCCGGCGGGACGTCGTTGCAAGCCGCCTGGGCACCCGCTCCGCAACCACGGGGCGGTGTGCTCGTCGTCCACGAGAACAAAGGTCTCACCGACCACATCCGTTCGGTGGCAGGCAGATTCGCGGGCGCCGGATACTCCGCGCTCGCGATCGACCTCCTCTCCGCGCGCGGCGGCACGGCCGCGTTCACCGATCCGGCCGCGGCCACCGCCGAACTCGGACGTATTCCACCCGAACAGCTCGTCGCCGATTTGCGCGCCGGGCTCGACGAACTCCAGCGCCGGGTCGAGGGTAAGAAGCTCGGCGCCACCGGTTTCTGTTTCGGCGGTGGCCTGACCTGGTTGCTCCTGGCCTCCGGCCCGTCACCGCTGGCCGCGGCGACGCCCTTCTACGGGCCTTTCCCGGACAATGGTGATCTGTCCGCGTCGAAGGCGGCGGTGCTCGGGGTGTACGCGGCGTCCGACGCTCGGGTGAACGCCTCCAGGCCCGCCGCCGAAGCGGCACTGGCCCGCTCGGGCAACCCGAACCAGATCTTCACCGCACCCGACGCCGAGCACGCCTTCTTCAACGACACCGGCCAGCGGTACGACGCCACAGCGGCCACCAAGGCGTGGCGTCGCGTATTGGACTGGTACGGAACGTATCTGGGCTGATGTCGACTGCGGGCCGCTTCCTCGGGATCCGAGCGCCTCTGCGAGGCGCGGGTTCCGGCCGTCGATCGCGATGGGCCGCGCGAGGGCAGCGCATGACCGGAGGCCCCATGGCGAGGGCGGACTCGCAGGCGCCGCGAGCGCGTGCGGTGATCGCCGTGCTCCTGGTGACGGCGGTGGCGGCATGTGGCGAAGAGAACCCGGCCGGACCGAGCAGCCCGCCGCCCGCGAGTGCAGGCACCATCGCACCGAGCGACCCGGCGGGGTGGCCCGACCTCGGTGCCGCCGAGGAAGTCGCGACCGACATCGATGTTCCGTGGGGCCTGGCCTTCCTGCCCGACGGCGCCGCGCTGGTCTCCGAGCGGGACTCCGGACGGATACTGCGCGTCGCCGCGGGCCGTGCGCCGGAGCAGGTGTATCAAGTGCCAGATGTCGCGGCACGCGGCGAAGGCGGACTACTGGGACTCGCCGTCGCGCCGGATTACGCGGAAAATCCCTACGTATACGCCTATTTCACCACCGAGACGGACAACCGCATCGTGCGGTTCCGGCTCGACGGCCGGCCGGAGGTGCTGATCGCCGGAATCGCCGAGGCGGGAAACCACAACGGTGGGCGGATCGCGTTCGGACCGGACGGCATGCTGTACGCCGGGACCGGCGACGCCGGGCAAGCCGGACGATCGCAGGATCCGGCAAGCCCGAACGGGAAGATCCTCCGCTTGACTCCCGAAGGCCGCCCCGCTCCGGGCAATCCGTCTACCGGCTCGCCGGTCTACAGTCTCGGCCACCGCAACGTGCAAGGACTGGCATGGGACCGGGACGGCCGATTGTTCGCGGCGGAGTTCGGCCAGAACCGGTTCGACGAGATCAATCTGATCGAGCCCGGCCGCAACTACGGCTGGCCCGACGTCGAGGGCTCGGGCGGCGCCGACCGGGGCTTCACCGATCCGCTGGTGACCTGGACCACCGCCGAATCCTCCCCCTCGGGCATCGCCATCGCCGGGGACACCTTGTACGCCGCCGCGTTGCGGGGCGAGCGGCTGTGGACCGTGCCGCTCACGGAAGGTCGCACGGGTGGCCCTCGAGCCGAACTCCGTGACCGTTACGGCCGGTTGCGCACCGTGGCGGTCGCACCGGACGGCGCGTTGTGGCTCACCACCTCCAACACCGACGGCCGGGGCGACCCCGCGGACGGTGACGATCGCGTCCTGCGTTTCCCGGCCCGGTGAGCCACCGAGGGAATCGGCACCGAGGTCGGTCGGCCGCACTGCCGTAGCGCCTCGGATGCTGGTGCTGTGACGAGCGTTACCGGTCATTTCTATTGTGCACAACAAAATTGCTCACTACGTTATTGCTCATGACCGATCACCTCACCCTCGACAAGCAGCTGTGCTTCCCGCTCTACGCGGCGTCCCGGGCGATGACGGCGGTCTACCGCCCGAAGCTGGAACGGCTCGGGCTCACCTATCCGCAGTACCTGGTGATGCTGGCGCTGTGGGAACGCGACGAACGCAGCGTCGGCGATGTCTGCCACGCGCTCGACCTGGATTCCGGCACGCTCTCCCCGCTGCTCAAGCGGCTGGAGGCGGCGGGACTGGTCGAGCGGCGGCGGTCGGCCGCCGACGAGCGACGCGTCGACATCCGGCTCACCGAGCGCGGGCGCGCGCTGCGGACCGAGGCGGGCGACATCCCGGCCCAGATGGCCGAGGCCAGTGGCCTGTCGATGGACGACGTCGTCGCGTTGCGCGACATCCTGCACCGACTGACCGACGCGCTGAAGTCACAAGTGAACGAAGGAGACTAGACATGCAGATCCTCTACACCGCCGAGGCCCTGGCCACCGGGGACGGCCGCAACGGCCACGCACGCAGCACCGACGGCAAGATCGATGTCGGCCTGTCGGCTCCCAAGGAAATGGGCGGCAGCGGCGAGGGCACCAACCCCGAGCAGCTGTTCGCGGCGGGCTACGCGGCGTGCTTCCATTCCGCGCTGCGCCTGGTCGGCAAGCAGGCGCAGGCGAACATCGATGACTCGGCGGTCGGCGCGAAGGTCGGCATCGGCACGAACGGCGCCGGCGGCTTCGGCTTGGCGGTTACGCTGGAGGTCTCGCTCCCCCATCTGTCCCGGGAGGACGCGCAGGCGCTCGCCGACAAGGCACACCAGGTGTGCCCGTATTCCAACGCGACCCGCGGCAACATCGACGTCCAGGTCCTTGTCGCCGACGACTGATCGAGAAGGAGCGGATATGCGTGCCGTAGTCATCGAACGATTCGGCGAACCGAAGGACGTGCTGACCACCGCCGAACGCCCGGTACCCGAACCCGGGCCTGGCGAGGTGCGGCTCGCGCTGATCCTGTCGCCGATCCACAATCACGACCTGGCCATCGTGCGCGGCGTGTACGGCTACCGGCCCGAGTTGCCCGCCGTCCCGGGCAGCGAGGCGGTCGCGCGCGTCGACGCGGTGGGCCCCGGGGTCACCCACATGTCGGTCGGCCGGCGAGTGACGGTCTCCGGTGCGCAGAACGTGTGGGCCGAGTACTTCGTCGTCCCGGCTCGTCAGGTCGTTCCACTGCCGGACACGGTGCCCGACGAGACCGCGGCGCAGCTGCTGGCCATGCCGCTGAGCGCGCTGATGCTGATCGAGGATCTCGGTCTGCGTTCCGGCGAGTGGCTGGCGATCAATGCCGCCAATGGCGCGGTCGGCAGGCTCGTCAACGTCTTCGCGCGGCAACGCGGTCTGCGCGTCTTGAATCTGGTTCGCGGCCCAGGCTCGGCCGCGGCGCTGCGTGAACTCGGCTACGAGCCGGTGCTCGACACCGAGAGCGAGGGCTGGCGCGACCAAGTGGAAGCGGCGACGTCGGGCGCTCCGATCCTCCGGGCGGTCGATCAGGTGGGCGGGCGCGCGGCAGCCGATGAAGTGGCGTTGCTCGCACCCGGCGGCCAGCTGATCTCCTTCGGCGCGCTGTCGGGTCAGCCGCTCGCACTCGATCCGGGCCGTCTCATCTTCGGTCAGACCGTGGTCAAGGGCTTCTGGGGCGCCAAGCGGATCGAGGAGATCGACCCCGAGCACCGCGGACAGCTCATCAGCGAATTGGTCGACCTCGCGGCCCGCGGCGTGCTGCGGCTGGACGTCGAAGGCGCGTATCCGCTGGAGGCCGCGGCGGACGCCGCGATCGCCACCGAGACGCCGGGCCGCGCCGCCAAGATCGCGCTGCGCGCTCAGCCCGCCTGATCGGCGTCGAGCACAGCCATCGCGGCATTGTGCCCGGGGATGCCGCTGACGCCGCCGCCGCGGATCGCCCCCGCACCGCACAGGAACACATTGCGGTGGCCGGTCGCGACGCCCCACCGGGCGGCGGGGTCGGCCGGGTCGGCGTCCTCCGGGAAATAGGGGAAGGCCAGATCCCGGTGGAAGATGTGTCCACCGGGCAGGCCGACCTCGCGCTCGAGTTCGATCGGCGTCTTCGCCTCGAAGCAGGGCGCGCCGTCGGCATCCGTCGCCAAGCAGTCCGCGATCGGCTCGGCCAGCACCGAATCCAATTGCGCCAGCGTGGCTTCCACGATCTGGTTCTTCGCCGCCTCGTGATCGGCGGCGAAGAGCTTCCCGCGAGCGTGCAGCCCGAACAGCGTGAGGGTGTGCGCGCCACCCGCGGCCAGTTCGGGCGCCAGGATCGTCGGGTCGGTCAAGGTATGGCAATAGATTTCGGCGGGCGGCGCGGACGGGATACGGCCGATCGCGGCCTCGCCGTAGGCACGGTCGAGCTGAGCGTAGGACTCGCCGATGTGAAAGGTCCCGGCGAATGCCGCGCGCGGATCGACCTCGGCGTCGCACAGCCGCGGAAGACGGCGCAGCAGCATGTTCATCTTCAGCTGCGCGCCTTCGGGTTTCGGCGGCAGTGTGTCACCGAGCAGTCCGGCGAGTGTGTACGGCGCGACGTTCGCCAGCACGTGACGCGCGCCGACCTTTCCGTCCGGATAGCCGACCTCCGCTGTGCGGCCGTCGGTTTCGATGCTCGTCACTTCGCAGCCGGTGACGATCTCCGCGCCTGCCGCACGCGCGGCCTCGGCCAGCGCGTCGGTCAGCGCGCCCATGCCGCCGACCGGCACGTCCCAGTCGCCGGTTCCCCCACCGATCACGTGATAGAGGAAGCAGCGGTTCTGCCGCAGCGACGGATCGTGGGCATGGGTGAATGTGCCGATCAACGCGTCGGTGAGCACCACCCCGCGCACGACGTCGTCGTCGAAGGTCGACTCGATCGTCTCGCCCAGCGGCCGCTCGAACAGCGCCTCCCAGGTGGCCGCGTCGTCCACGATGTGCCGCAGCGCCTCCTTGGACGGAAGCGGCCGGGTCAGCGTCGGGAAGACCCGCCGGGCCAACTGCCCCGTGGACTCGTAGAACCGCCGCCACGCGGCGAACTCTCGATCCGACCCGGTCAGCCGGGCGAAACTCGCCGCCGTCCGCGCCTGCGCCGACGAGACCAGCAGACCCCCGTCACCGACCGGCGTGTAGGACGAGACCGACCGCCGCCGCGTCTCGAACCGCAAGCCCAGATCCTGGACGATCGCCCGGGGCAGCAGACTCACCAGATACGAATACCGTGACAGCCGCGCGTCGACGCCCGCGAACACCCGCGCCGACACCGCGGCGCCACCCGTGTGCGCCTGCCGTTCCAGCACAAGCACCGACCGCCCGGCCCGTGCCGAGTACGCGGCGGCCACCAAACCGTTGTGCCCGCCGCCGACGATCACGACATCGTAGAAGGAGCGCGTCGGCGTCATCCGTTCTCGATAGCACGAATCGGCGCCGGACGACAGCATCCCGGCCGACGACAATAGGAAGCGGGAGCGCTCCGCGAAGACGAAGCCGCTCAGGTGCCGGCGGCGAGCAGGGCCGCAGCGGCGGCGCGAGGCTGCCGGCCGACACCCGCCGTGCCGTGCATCGCCGCCACGACTGTCGCCCCCTCCACCAGCATGAGCAATTGACGACCCAGGACGTCCGGATTCTCCGCTCCGGCACGGGCGGCGATACCGGCGAAGAGGTCGAGATAGCGATGCAGGTGCCGCGCGGTGATCGCCCGCACCTCGCCGTCATAGTGCTGGGCTGCCGCGTTCACCATCGCACAGCCGCGAAAGGCGGGTTGTGCGTACCACTCCTCCAGCACGTCGAAGACCGCGACCAACTGCCCGGCGGGATCGTCACCGGCCGACTCCACGGCCCTCACCAGCCGCGCGCCCACCCTTTCACTGCGCACCTCGAGCACCGCTCGAACCAGCCCGTCTTTGGTGCCGAAGTGCCGATACAAGGTCTCCTTGGACACCCCGAGCCGCGCACACAGTCCGGCCACCCCGATCTCGTCGATGCCACGCGTTGGTTTCGGAGGAAGAACGGCGGTGGTATCTGGACGTGGTCGACACCGGTGACGCCGTCCGGCCGCTGCCCTTCTTCGACCCACGAGCCACGGCGCACCCGCTCGCGTCGGTTCTCCAACCGCTCACGCTCACCGGGGATCTCGCCCATATCCGGCGCAAGGTTTACGTCTACGCCACCGGGTGGGAAACCCCCTCGCCGTTCACCGCCACCTATCAGCGATTGCGGTACGACGCCGGGTGGACGACCCATGCGCTCGACAGCGGGCACAACCTGATGCGAGACGCTCCCGAAGATCTGCTGCGGATACTGCTCGACGTCGCCCGACCGCGCTGAGCCCGGCCGCCCGGAACGCCGAAGACCCCGCCCGGCGGTGATCGGACGGGGTCGGGTGTCCCCCAACGAACGTTTCGTCGGGTCGCCAATATCTACTTCGCCGGGACACAGCCGACGGCCGCGCCGCCCGATGCCGCCGACCAGGGTGCCGATGGTGGCGCCGACGGTGATGGCGCTGGGTCATGCGGGAACAGCCGGGTAGTACTCGGTCCTCCACGGCGCCAGAGCCGCACCGCAAATTCACCATTCCGCGCCCAAGGCAGGGCGTTCACCATCTGCGTGGCGCGCACCGGCGACTGCATCACGATGTTCGCGTTCACGGCGGCCGGCAGCTGCTGATCGCGCTGCTGGCTTCGTGCACGGTCGCGATGTACGCCTTCCCGTTCCAGAAGCTGCTGTACCTACGTGCTGACGATGGGCGTCTGCGCGTCCTCCGGCGGGATTTCCACGCGAATCATCGGCATTCCGGCGAATATCGAGCACTGTCCGATCGGTCTCGCCACAATGCCGCTGCGACCCACAGTCGACTCGTCCCCGATATCCAAGAGTCGAACATGGCCGCATCCACCACGAAGCCCCGGATCAAAGGACCTCGAAAACGCGATAGGCGATGCCGCCCTCGACTGGATATCCCGAGCCCACGCACACGAGGTCGTTGACCCACAGATAATCTCGCGCACCGGTTTCGAACACCGGCGTGGTGCGGAAGTAATAGCGCTCCGGATCGACGAGATGCCGCGTGGCCGGATTCCCGATCTCGGCCCGCACTTCCTCCGGCATGGCCCACCGCCCGCCATAGGTCATCTGCAGCAGGGCGCCGTCGTCGGTCCGCAGGGTGAGCCGGACATCGAGCATCATGCTCCCGTCTTGCCGGAACAGCGCCCAATCACCCCCGCCCGGTTCCACCGCGCCGCGCAGCTTCTGCCCCTCGAACGACCCACCGGCCGCTCCGAACAGCACCCGCCCGTTCCCGATGGGCAGGGGCGGCGCCAGATCCACCACGACATCGAACAGTGGCCGGGTCTCGATTCCGGCGACGTCCTTGACCCGTGCGTCCACGATTCATCTCCCTCCGAACAGCTTCCGCCGTACCGCGTCGGTGGAGACGCCCGACTGGGCGCACAGCTCCGCCAAATCGATGTGGAAGTACTCTTCCGCGATCAGCCGGTCCGCGAACGCGAAGCGGAGGAACACCGGCAGCTCGGCCCGCCGGCCGTTCGGCTCGACTCCGAACCGGTTGTGCGCCATGGTCATTCGCGCCGTGCCCCAGCACACCAGCGTCTCTCCGTCCGCCGCGCGTCCGCCCAGTTCGATGTCATAGTCCGGGAACGAGGCGAAGAAGGTTTGCAGTGCGACCTCGTTGTCCCTCAGTCCGCGCGCCACCGTCCCGAAGGCGGGCGCCTCCAAGATCATCTCCGGATGCATGAGGCGCAATGCCGCCGGCACGTCCTGTCGACTCTTGACCATGGCGAGCTCTGTCGCCAGGGCCATCATCCCGACACTATCCATAATGAAACCATACGGTCGACCGCATTTTTTGTCTAGACCGTCGGTCATCGGTTGTCCAGCGCTCGGCTCCGGCGCGACACAACAGGTGCCGCCGTGGCGAGCTTCGACATGCGGCGCCGGGCCGAGGCGCTAGGTCACCTAGTCGCTGACCTCGACCACACCGTTCTCGTATTCGGGCATGTGCCTGACCTTTTCGATCCACCCGACCGGCAACGGTTCGGTGAAATGCCAGGGCACCCGCAATCCGGTGAACTCGCCGGGCCAAGCCGCGCCGGTGATCTTGCCGTGCGTGCGAATCTCGACCAACCGAGCGAGCGCGCCGTCCACGGCCTTCTCGCTGATTTTGCTGTCGAGCAGGGCCGCGCGCAGCCGATCGAGATCGACCGCTCTCACCTGTGCCATGACCTCCTCGCTCAATTCGACGTCGAGGAATTGTTTGACGAAGCCGGAGCGAATACCGATCCGTGGATCCGGCGACTCGGGAAACGACAGCTGATGGTCGATGGCAACGATCTCGCCGTGCCGCCCGGTGCGGTAGTTTCCGAGATGGCGGTCGGTGTTGCCGATGACGTAATCCAGCACCGCCATCTGTTCGCATTGCACCCGCGGATACCCGGTGATCAGGTGGCGCAGCCCGGCTTTGATTTCGAGCGTGGCCCGTTGTTCCGGAGACAGATCCTCGACCAGCGTGACCGGGTGCGCCGGGCCGGAGTGCACCCAGATCTGGTTCGAGCCGAGGCCATACGGGCCGTCGGCGACCGTTGTGGGCGGGACCCGACCGAATCCGAGAGCTTCGTCGACGCGGTAGGCGGCCTGCTCGCGGTAGGCGAGGTGTCCTGCCCCGAAGGGAATGCCGTACCGCAACGGTATGGGGGCATTCCCGTCCGACATGTCTTCCAGGTATCCCGGCTTGTACACCGAAAAACCTCCGCCGGGAGACCTGGCGCGGTACGTCCAGCCGATGCCTTTGCCCAATCGTACGAGCGGGTCGCTCACCCTGCGCATTGCCAACTCGGCCGCGCTCGGCTCGAATCGGACGTACCCGCGCTGATCGAGGTGCTGGAAGGATTCGACGATATCCGCCAAGGGCCGGACGAATCCCCATCGGTATCCTTCGGCCACACCGCCGCACAACTCTCGGCACGCCTCGACCGATCTGGATCGCAGTGTGTCGATCAGGCCGCGAAACTGATTGCCCATCTCACCTTTCGTCGACCCGTGGTACCCACGGCTGCCCGCCGAGTGCACGGCCCGCACGATCGTTCCCGATGGTAATCGGCTCTGTCGATGTCGCGTGTGAACGCTTCGATAGCGGGTCTTGCCGCGATCAGACCGGAGGGGGGACACCCCGAGCTGACTGCGCACCCGCGCCCGCAGCATCAGGTATTCCGCCCAGCGATGCCGTGTCGATCCCGGCAGCCGCTCCACGATCCGGCCGGCGGAGATCGCCTGACCGCGCCGGAACTCGCGGGTCACCGCTCGGTAGGCGGTTCTACCAGTGATATCCCTCGACTTCGGTGCGCCAAGAGGCTTCGCGAACAACGAGATCGCCACCGAAGATGTCGTCGATGATCAACGCCGTGATGTCGGCTGTGTGCGCGGCTAGGTCAGTGTTGTTCCGCCGCATCGGGTTTGCGGCGCTCGCCGATCAGACTGCCGCCGAGCAGTATCCGCAGTGCTGCGTTGATCATCCAAAGTGTGAAGAAGATCACTCCGATCACCGCTGCGCTGGCGGTGGCCGAGGCCAAGGCGCCGGTTATCGCGCCCACGGCCTGTTCAGGGCCTAGCCGAAGTAGCGGTGGAACCACGCCGTCAAGTCGGCTTCGCTCTTGGGCCCCTCGTCCGGATGATCGGCGCGCAGCGTGCAGAAATGCCCCGCGATCGCGAACTTGTGGTGCACCACGAACAGACAACTGGGTCCGAGTGCGGGATCGGTGTTCGGGTAGCAGAAGAAGCGGCCGAGGACGTCGCCGTCCTGCCGCCACACGTCGTCGCCCGGTTCGCCGCTACCGCACACATGACCCGAGAACTGTGCGCGATTGGCCTCGTACAGGTAGGTCGCGGATTCCTGGTCGGGTAAGCCGTAGAACTCCGCGGACGGAAACCCGGCCTTCGTACCGCAGGCCAGCACCGCGTCCGCCGGACCGGGCGGCGGATCGGCGTGGCGGCAGTTGGCCGGACCGAAATCACCGGCCAGATGGTTGAGCACCGCACGGTCGGCCTGCGTGTAGTAGTCCGGATCCCGGCCCGTACCGGGGGTACGGAAGCCGAAGCCGCTGCGCGCGGCCACATAGTCGCGGTATTGCTGCTCGGCGGGCTCCCAGAGGTACAGCGCCGCCGCCAACGCCTGCTCGTCCGTGATCAGCAGTGCGGGCCGCGGCGCGGCGGGATCGTCCACCTTGCTGAGAAAACACGACTTGCGGCCGACTTCCGCGCCGTCGCGCAGCATGGGTCCGTCCTGCCCCGGCGGATCTCCGGGACAGTTGTGTCCTTGCAGGCTTGCCAGCAACGCCGAGGTGTAGCCGCGCAGTTGGTCGACATCGCCGAATCGCAGGAACCGCGCCGCGGGATCGCTCGCCGCGGGATTCGCGGCACAGAACACGACCGCGACGGTGGGCGGATCGGCGTCCTCGTGCACGCAGTTGGCGCGTTTGTAGCCCGACGGGCCGACCAGCGACAGCAGTTCGACGTCCGGGCCGTTCGGGGCGCTCGCGTCGGGAACGGCGGTGCCGGTGTCCGGCCGGGTCAGCTCCCAGCCGAGGACGCCGAGGGTGGCGGCGAGCAGGACGACGCACAGCAGGGCGAACACCCGGAGCACTCGGCGGCGGCGTGATCGCCGCCCGTCGTGCTCGCGACCCGGCGGCGTTCCGGTCGCCGCCGCACCCGCGACGGGCGAAGGACTCCCGTCCCCCGGTTCGGTCGGCCGTTCCGGAGAATGGCCGGGGCCTGCGGCCTCCACTGTCGCCGCCTGGGCGGCCGCCCCGAGTTCACCCGCCGTGCCGTACCGCGCCTGCGGGTCTTTGGCCATGCCGCGCGCGACCACCGCGTCCAACCGGATGGGGAGATCGGGGCGACGGGAGTGCGGCCGGGGCGGCGGCTCGAACAGGTGCGCCGAGACGATCTGCGCCTCGGTGTCCTTCGGGTACGGCCGCGAACCGGTCAGGCACTCGTACAGCACGCAGGTGAGGGCGTAGATATCGGCGGCGGGGGTGACCGCGCGGGAGTGGAAGCGCTCCGGCGCCATGTAGTGGAACGATCCGATCGCCGAGCCGTCGCCGGTGAGACTTTCGCCGGTGGCCGACTGGGCGATCCCGAAGTCGACCAGATAGGCGAACCCGTCGGGGGTGAGCAGGATGTTGTCCGGCTTGATGTCGCGGTGCACCAAGCCGTCGGCGTGCGCGGCGTCCAGTGCCGCCGCCACCTGCCGGACCATCGCGACCGTCCGCTCCGGCTCCAGCGGCCCCTGCTCGTTCAGCAGCGCGCGGAGGCTGGCGCCGCCGACCAGCCGCATGTCGATGAACAGCCGGCCGTCGATCTCGCCGTAGTCGTGGATCGGGATGATGTGCGGTTCCTGCAGCCGCGCCGCGACATGCGATTCGCGCCGGAACCGCTCCCGGAACACCGGGTCGTCGTGCAGGCGTTCGGGCAGCACCTTCAAGGCGATGGTGCGGTCCTTGACCGTGTCGTATGCCTCGAACACTTCCCCCATGCCGCCACGACCGATCAAACGATCCAGGCGATACGGCCCGAATCGCGAACCCACCTCGAGCGTCTGACCTCGCGTCGTCATCTCGTCGTCCTCCGTGACGGGGACCCGGAGGGTGTCCGGCGCGGACCGAGCCGAACGCCTTCCCGGGGCCATGGCCCGGGTTCTTGCGCTCAACTGTAGAGCGCCGCGGACCCGTTCGGCAGGCATATGGCGCAGCGGTGCCGCCGCCTGGCCCGAGGCGCACGCACCTTACCCGGCGCTGTCCGGTCGCATGGCTTTGAGAAAGATTTCGACGAGGGCGTCGGCGTATTCGGTGGTGAGCGGGCCGGAGCGGAGCAGCCAGCGTTGGTAAAGGGGCGCGTACAGCAGTTCGAGTGCCAGGTCGAGGTCGGCGCCGGCGGCGAGTTGCCCGGCTCGTTGCGCGCTGCGCAGCCGGTGCTTCTTGGCCTCGTCCAGGGGTCCGGCCAGTTTGGCGCGGTATTGGGCGGCCAGGGCGGGGTCGTTGATGATCTCGGTGTTGAGCGCGCGGATCGGGCCCTCGAAGGCAGGGTCGGCGAACTCGGCCACCGTCGCCCGCATTACCACTTTGAGGTCGGCTTCCAGGTCGCCGGTGTCGGGCAGCGCCATGCTCTGCTCCGGGCCGCCTTCGCTGAGCGCCAGGAAGGCGTCCAGGACCACCGCGCCCTTGGAGGGCCACCAGCGGTAGATCGTCTGTTTGCCCACACCGGCCTTGGCCGCGATGGCCTCGATGGAGAGCTTGGCGTATCCCATCTCGGAGACCAACTCTCGGGTCGCGGTGAGGATGGCCTGCCGGGAACGCTCGCTGCGACGGGCGGGATCGGGCTGTTTGACCATGCCCGGATACTAACACGAATGCAAGACGAGACGGACCGTCTTGACAGCGGACCACTCGAGACGTACCGTCTTGTCTCGTCACAACAGACCAAGCAAGAGGAGGTGGAGCCCATGGCCCGGGTGTGGTTCATCACGGGTGCGTCACGAGGACTGGGCCGGGCGTTCGCGGAGGCGGCACTGCGGGCGGGCGACCAGGTGGTCGGGGCCGCGCGTAACGTCGAGCCCCTCGCCGAACTCGCCCGGCGATATCCCGACGACCTGGTACCGCTGCCGGTCGACGTCACCGACCGCGCAGCCGTGTTCGCGGCCGCGGAGCAGGCGTTCGCGGCCTTCGGCAGGCTCGACATCGTGGTCAACAACGCGGGCGCCATGCTCCTGGGCATGGTGGAGGAGGCGACCGAGGCGCAGATCAGAGCTCATTTCGACGTCAACCTGTTCGGCGCGATCTGGGTGACCCAGGCCGTGCTGCCCTACCTGCGCGCGCAGGGCGGCGGGCGCATCCTGCAGGTCACGACGATGGGCACCGGCGGCGGTTTTCCGATGGTCGGCCTGTACGCAGCCGGCAAGTCGGCGCTCGACTCGGTGAGCGAAGCCGTGGCGATGGAGGCCGAGCAGTTCGGCGTCGAACTCACCATCGTCCAGATGGGCGGCTACGACACCGGCTTGTTCACCACGGGCACCACGATGACGACACCCGACCCGCACTACCAGGAGCTGCGCGAGAAGCTGACCGAGATGTGGGGCGACGACGCCGGCCCCGCACCGGATACTGCCGCCCCCGTGATCATGGAACTGGTCGACTTGCCGGACCCGCCGCGGCGTCTCATCGTCGGCGCCGGATCCTTCGACATGGTCCAGCAGGACCTTCAGGCGCGTGTGGCGCAATATCGCGCCTGGGAGCATCTGAGCCGCAAAGCGCCCGGCTGACGTTCGCACCGAGACGAATGCTCATACGCGCCAATCGGTCTGCCGCAACGTCCCGCTGCGGCCGCCCATGGCGAGATCACGGCTTGCCGACGGCATGGGTCTCGCACGCTGAGCGACATCCGACCCAGGGTGGGGGACCCTCACCCCTGGGGTTCCTATTTGCCAAACATTTGCTCTTCGATGATTGGAGTACCAACCCCCAATCGCTCGATCGAGGAAGAACGGCTCTATGTCAATCGCTCTCGACCACGTACTTCGCACCCGAACAGCTAGGCACACGCGCGAGCAGGCAACTTCGTCGGCGCCGCCGACGACCATACCCGTCATCGAAGCAATCGCGACCGGTGCGCCCAACCAAGTCCTCGACCAATCCGTCGCAGCGGACTGGATAGCTGAGCAATTCACCGATCCGGAGCAGCGAACTCGGATCAGACGCATCTTCCGCAAGACCATGATCGACACCCGGCGATTCGCGGTCGACCCGCTGGATCCTCGACATCATGCGCCCAACGGCGAACCGGCGACGATCCAGGATCGCATGAATCTGTTCTACCGCCACGCCGTTCCACTGGCGGTCGATGTGGCGCGGCGCGCGCTCGACGGTGTCGACCCGGCCGACCTCGGACTGGTCGTGTTCGCCACGAGCACCGGCGTCATGGCGCCCGGCGTCGACGTCGCGGTCGTCGAAGACCTCGGACTGCCCCGGTCGGTCGCTCGCCTGGTGGTCAACTTCATGGGCTGCGCGGCCGCGATGAACGGAATTCGCGCCGCCTCGGATTTCGTCCGGGCCAACCCGGACCAGAAGGCGATGGTCCTGTGCATCGAGCTCAACTCGGTGGACGCCGTCCCCGTCGAAGACGTCAGCGACGCGGTGGGGCACAGCCTGTTCGGAGATGGCTGCGGCGCGGTCGTCGTCGGGGCGGACCGAGGCACACGGCAGGCCGCGGCCGGGACGATCGTCATCCGGGACAACTTCACCCACCTGTTCGAGGGCACCGAAGACGGCATCGCGGTCGGCGTCAACCACGACGCCATCACGTGCGAGCTGTCGGAGAACGTACCCCAGTACATCTACAACGGCGTCGCTCCCGTCGTCGAGGAGGTTCTGCGCCGCAATGGATTGCGACAGCCGGACATCGATGAGTGGGCGATCCACCCCGGGGGGCCGAAGATCTTGCTCGAATCCGCTCGATCGCTCGGCCTCCCGCCGGAAGCCTCGTCGCCGAGCTGGGATGTTCTCGCCGAGTACGGAAACATGTCGAGCGTCTCACTGATCTTCGTGCTCGAACGGATCGCCGGTCAGGCCGGGGCGAACAAACCGACCTCGACAGGCGTCGCGTTCTCGTTCGCGCCCGGAGTCACGATCGAGGGGATCGTCTTCGACGTCGTTCGCCGGTGATCATGCCGACTCTCGGCCATCCGGCCCACTCGCGCGTCCTACCTCGGGACAACGGCCGTTCCCGCGAACAGGCTGCCGCGCCTCCCTCATCCACGCAGCCGTTTCCAAGCGATGATCGTGATCGCGGTCATCGCCGCGAAGGCGATCCAGTAGGGCCCGGTCAGTCCGAACCACCGGGCCAGGAAGCCGCCGAGCAGCGTGCCGAGGGCGACGCCCGCGACATCGAGCAACCTGTGCACGCTCGCCACCCGCCCTTGCAGACGATCCGGGACCGCCCGCTGCTTGACGGTCGAGACCACCACGCCCCAGATCGTCGCGTGAATGCTGAACACCGCGAGGGTCACTCCGACCACCCATGCGCTGGCTGTGAGCGCCAGGACTAGGTGGGTGGACGTCTCCATCACCAGACCGAACCGCAACAGTGCGAGCGCGCCGAACCGCCGCTGGAGCCGGGCCGCGAACGCCGAGCCGACCAGCGCCCCCGCGGCATGGGTGGTGAGAAGGATCCCGAATCCGGCGTCCCCCACCCCGAGTCGGATCTTCGCGTATAGCACGAAGGTGGCGAAAGCCGCGCAGAACGGAATCTGCATGACCCCCATCGTCACGATCAAGTCGCGCAGCGTCCTGTGCCGCCGGATCCAGGTGATCCCCTCGCGGATGTCACGGAACAACCCCCCGGATTCGCTCGACGGCGCCGAGTACGGACGCATGCCCGCCACGATCAACGCTGCCAGCAGGAAGGTCGCCGCATTCACCCCGAACGGGGCAGCGGCGGACAACGCGAACAACCAGGCCCCTACCGGTTTGGCCACCCACATATTGATCACCGAGAAGGTCAGTCCGAGTCGGGCGTTCGCGTCGGGCAGCAGCTCGGAGGGAACGATGGCGGGCAGCCGTCCGGCGGCCGCGGTATCGGCGAGAGTCTCGCCGACACCCAAGAGGAACAGAACGCAGTACAACAACCCGATCGAAACCGTGTCCGTGGCGATGGCCACGGCCAGCGCGCCCACGACGAGGGCACGCAGGACATCGACGACGACGATCATCCGCTGACGGTTCAGCCGGTCGGATATCGCGCCACTGAACAGAGAGAAAAGTAGCCAGGGCAGTTGCTGTGCCAGTCCGGCACCGGCGATCAGCACCGGATCGGTGGTCAGCGAAGCGGTGAGCAACGGGCCCGCGACCATGCCGAAGCCGTCGCCGAGATTGGAGACCGCGCTGGCGGTCCAGAGCTTGGTGAAGTCCGCGCCGAGGCGCGCGGACATGAGGGCACGCAAAGGATAGCTCCTTGTGAAGGGCCGGAAAGGGTCCGTATGCCGCTTCGGAGCGTGGTGTCAGTACAGACCTACGCCGAAGCGAGGACCTTGGCCATACACATGAGAACCTCCTTTGCCGCCGCCGAGCATAGGTCGAACCGCCGACGAGATCCATCCATTTGCCCGGGTCACTCCTGCGGTGCGCCAGGATCACAACCCTGTTCGGAGACAATTCTTTCCGAGCAATAGACGACGCCGCTGGGCGATACCGGCAAGCCGAGCACCGAACCGGCGTACCGAGCGCCGTCAGCTCTGCGCGCGTGTGCGGGGACGGCGGTGCAGGGCGAGCTGGATCTCCAGCAGCAGGCGATCGGCGGGGTCGTCGAGATCCATGCCGAGAATGTCCTCGACGCGACGAAGCCGGTAGCGCAACGTGTTCGGATGCACGCGCAGCGCCGCGGCGGCGTTGCGCACGTCGCCGTGTTCGCGCAGATAGGTCTCGACGCTGTCGCGCAGGTTCGCGGAATGCTTGCGGTCGTAGTCGAACAGGGCCCGCAGCCGTGGATCGCGCAGTTCCGCCCGCGACCCGACCAGATCGAGCACCTCACCCAGCAGCACCGCGGTCCGCGCTTCGGCGAGGGTGGTCACCCGGCTCCTGGACGATGTCGCGACCGTGCTGTCGAGGACTCGATCGACCTCGGCGCGTGCCTCGGCCACCCGGCCGAGATCCGGGACGGGGCAGGCGATCGCGGCCAGCAACGACAGCGAGCGCTGAGCTTCGAACTGCTCGAGCAACTGCCGTGTCCAGGCCGCCACAGCCTGCGCGGACCGATAGCCGGGCAGCAGCACGTAGACGCGATCACCGATCGTGGCGGTCACCGAGTCACCGCGAAAAGAGCTGGCGTGCAGACGCAGAACGGTGCCCAGGACGACCGGCTCGGTGACCGCCTGCTCGGCGGCCACCGGCACGAACCCGATCACCGCCGCCGGACCACTCGACGGCAGATTCAGCGCGTGCGCCACCGCCGCCGCGTCGACCGCCGCACCACCCGCACCGAACAACCGCCGGATCAGCAGCGCCTCGGCGGTGGGTGCGTCGAGGCTGCGGGAGATCAGGCGTCCCGCGATGGCCGCCGCGCCGCGCAGGATGTCCGCCGCGTCCGGTTCGAACGGACGATCGCCCTGCTGCAGCCAGATCGCGCCCAGCACCCGCGGCGCGCGGGCATCCGCGTCCGCGGGTCGGCGAATGCCGATCACCAGCCTGCGCTTGATGTTCAGCTCGTCGTGTGCGGGCACATCGACGACCTCGTCGGTGTCGCGCAGACGATCGAACACGCCCCATTGCCGCAGCAGGGTCAGATACTCCCGTGGCCCCTCCCGATTGAGGATCGATCGCACACGCAACTGATCTGCGGTCTCGTCGGACGCCGAGTACGCGAGCACATGCGACTGCGGGTCCTCGATCGACACCATCCCGCCCGCGTTGCGCGCGATCATCTGCGCCAGCCCGAAGAGGTCGACGTCCGCGGCGACCTCGTCACCATCCCCGGCCACGTTCCCGTCCTTCGGCCAACTCGACAACGCGTTTGTCCCATCTTTGTCCGACTGACTCATTCTCCGGGCAGTTTTCCGGTGTTGACTTCCCCTTACCGGAAAATCGTCGAATCTGGAGGTCATATGGATGGCGTCGTATCCCCGCCCCCGCCGGTCAACGAACCGGTGGGCAGCTTCGCGCCCGGCACGGCGGAACGCGAACGCCTGCGGGTGAAGCTGGCCGAACTCACCGCGACGCCGACCGACGTCGCGCACGTCATCGGCGGTGTGCACCGGCACGCTGACGGCGAGCGGATCGAGGTGGTGCAGCCGCACCGGCACGCCGCCGTCCTCGGCACCCTCACCACGGCCGGGGCGGGCGAGGTCCGCGACGCGATCGCGGCGGCGACCGCCGCGGCCCCGGACTGGCGGGCGCTGCCGTTCCCCGAGCGGGCCGCGATCTTCCTGCGGGCGGCGGACCTGCTGGCCGGTCCGTGGCGGGAAACCATCACGGCCGCAACGATGCTGGGCCAGTCCAAAACCGCCTACCAGGCCGAGATCGACACCCCGTGCGAGCTGGTCGACTTCTGGCGGTTCAACGTGCATTTCGCCCGGCGGATTCTGGCGGATCAGCCGATCTCGACGCCCGGAGTGTGGAATCGGGTGGATTACCGGCCACTCGAGGGCTTCGTCTACGCCATTACGCCGTTCAACTTCTCCGCCATCGCGGGCAACCTGCCCACCGCGCCCGCGCTGATGGGGAACACCGTCGTGTGGAAGCCCGCCATCACCCAGTCGGTGGCGGCGTACTGGACGATGAAGCTGCTCGAGGCGGCGGGGTTGCCGCCCGGCGTGATCAACATGGTGCACGGTCGGGGACCCGAGGTATCGGAGGTCGCGCTGGCCGATCACCGGCTCGCGGGCATCCATTTCACCGGCTCCACGGTGACCTTCCGGCACCTGTGGCGCACCGTCGCGGCGAATTTGGACCACTACGATTCCTATCCCCGCCTGGTCGGCGAGACCGGCGGCAAGGATTTCGTCGTGGCACACAGCTCCGCCGATCCCGAGGTGCTGAGCACCGCGCTGATCCGCGGCGCGTTCGACTACCAAGGCCAGAAGTGCTCGGCCGCCTCGCGGGCGTTCATCCCGCGATCGGTGTGGGATCGGATGGGCCGCGATTTCGTCGACCGGGTGGCCGCGCTCAGCTACGGCGACGTCACCGACTTCAGCCACTTCGGCGGAGCGCTCATCGATCAGCGCGCCTTCGTCAAGAACGCGGCCGCTCTCGCACGCGCCAAGGCGACCCCCGGCCTGACCATCGCCACGGGCGGTCACGCCGACGACAGCGTCGGCTACTTCGTCGAGCCCACCGTCCTGCTCGGCGACGACCCCTCCGACGAGGCCTTCCGCACCGAGTACTTCGGCCCGATCCTGGCCGTGCACGTCTACGACGATTCGGCCGCCGGATCCTTCGAGTCCACGCTCGACCTGGTCGACCGCGGCTCGCCCTACGGCCTGACCGGCGCGATCGTCGCCGAGGATCGGGCGGCGATCGGCGCCGCCGCCGACCGGTTGCGCTTCGCGGCCGGCAACTTCTACATCAACGACAAACCCACCGGGGCGGTCGTCGGCCAGCAGCCTTTCGGCGGGTCGCGCGCGTCCGGCACCAACGACAAGGCAGGCTCGGCACAGAACCTCCTGCGCTGGACCTCCGCTCGCACGATCAAGGAGACGTTCGTCCCCGCGACCGACCACCGCTACCCGCACCAGGAGTTGTGATGGCCTTCTCCGGACTGCTGCGGCCCGCCGTCCTGGCGGCCTCCCGTTCCTCGCGCGTGGAGCGCGCGATCACCCGCATGCCGGCCACCAAGAAGCTGGTCGACCGTTTCATCGCGGGCGAGACCGAGCGCGACGCGGTGACTGCGACGTCGGCACTGCTGGGCTCCGGCCGATTCGTGACGATCGATTACCTCGGCGAGGACACCACCGATCTCGACCGCGCACGCGGAACCGTCGCGCACTACCTGCGGCTGCTGTCGGCGCTGGCGGAGCTGCGGGCCGGGAACGAGACGTCGGTACCTCGACTGGAGGTGTCGCTCAAGTTGTCGGCGCTGGGGCAGGCGCTTCCGCAGAACGGGTACGCCATCGCCCGCGAGTACGCCTACGAGATCTGCACGGCGGCCAAGGCCGCCGGAGTCTGGGTGACCGTGGACGCCGAAGATCACACCACCACCGATTCGACACTGGCGATCGTGCGCGAGCTACGCCTGGACTTTCCGTGGCTGGGCACAGTCTTGCAGGCCTATCTCAAACGCACCGAGGAGGATTGCCGGGCCTTCGCCGGGCCCGGATCACGGATCCGCTTGTGCAAGGGCGCCTATCGTGAACCCGCCTCGGTCGCCTTTCAGAGCCGATCCGCGGTGGACGAGTCCTATTTGCGTTGCCTGCGGGTCCTGATGGAGGGCAAAGGCTACCCCATGATAGCCACGCACGACCCGGCGCTGATCGATGCGGCACTGAGCTGCGTACGCGAGAACGACCGGAAATCCGGCGATTTCGAGTTCCAGATGCTGCACGGCATCCGCGACGCCGAGCAGCGGCGCCTGGTCGCGGCGGGCCATTCGCTGCGCGTCTACGTTCCCTACGGAGACCAGTGGTACGGCTACTTCATGCGGCGGCTGGCCGAGCGCCCGGCCAACATCGCGTTCTTCCTGCGTTCCTTCGGCCGCGACCGCTGAGCCGCAGCAAGCACTGAACTTTATTTGTTCAGCTGACGGACCACTACGTCCCTGTGGTCGTATTAGCTGAGCATGCGATTCTGCGTTACCGCCTCGTCACGTAGCGCAGTGGACGAAAGGATGTCCATGTCCCTTGCGCACCTACGCAGCCAGATGACGCGCCGGAAACCACTCGGCGAGATCGAGGAGGAAGGCGCACCCGCCGACGAGCAGCTGTCGCGGTCGCTCGGATTGTGGCAGCTCACCGCGATCGGCGTGGGCGGCATCATCGGCGCGGGCATCTTCACCCTGGCGGGCGCGGTGGCGCACTCCGTCACCGGTCCTTCGGTGCTGATCTCGTTCCTCATCGCGGGTGTGGCCAGTGGCGCCGCCGCGCTGTGTTACGCCGAGTTCGCCGGGATGGTGCCCAAGGCCGGGTCCGCCTACACCTACGGGTACGTGTCGCTCGGCGAGATCGCCGGCTGGTTCATCGGCTGGGATCTGCTCTTGGAGTACATCGCGGTCGCGGCGGTGGTGGCCATCGGCGTGTCCGGCTACTTCAAATTCCTGCTGGAGCAGGTCGACATCACGTTGCCGGATTGGATGATGGGCGCCTCGGGCACCGGCGAAGGCCATGTCGTCGACGTGTTCGCCGTCCTGTTCTGTCTCGGCACGGCCTGGCTGCTCTCGCGCGGCATCCGCAGTGTCGGCCGGTTCGAGACCGTCGCCGTCGGCATCAAGGTCGCTCTCGTCGTGCTGATCGTCGTGCTCGGTGTGTTCCATATCGACAGCTCGAACTACACCCCCTACTTCCCGTTCGGCGCGGGCGCGGTGTGGACGGGCGCGGCCACCGTCTTCTTCGCCGTGTTCGGCTACGACGCGATGAGCACCGCGGCCGAGGAGTCCACCGACGGCAAGAAGCACCTTCCGAAGGCGATCATCTATTCACTGGCCATCGCCATGGTGCTCTACGTACTGGCCACCCTGGTGCTGACCGGCATGCAGAACTACACCGAGATCAGCCCGACCAGCGGGTTCTCCACGGCGTTCGAGTCGGTCGGGCAGCCGGGCGTCGCGAATATCATCGCGGTCGGCGCGATCGTCGGCATCGTCACCGTGGTGCTCACCTTCATGCTGGGCGTCACCCGCGTCTGGTTCGCCATGAGCCGCGACGGGCTGTTGCCGGAATGGTTCGCCAAGACCCATCCGGTACGGAAGGTGCCCACCCGGGTGACGTGGATCGTCGGCATCGGTTCGGCGCTGATGGCCGGGTTGCTGGACATCACCGTGGTCGCCGAACTCACCAATATCGGCATCCTGATGGCGTTCATCGTGGTGTCCGTCGCCGTGATCGTGCTGCGGCGCACCCGCCCCGACGAGCCGCGGGAGTTCCGGCTGCCGTTCATGCCGGTCGTGCCGCTGATCGGCATAGGCTTCTCGCTGTACCTGATCTGGTCGCTGCCGTGGGAGACCTGGGCGCGTTTCGCGATCTGGCTGGTCGCCGGGCTGATCGTCTACTTCGCCTACTCGCGTACCCACTCCAAGCTGGAGCGCTCCGGTTCCGCCACGACGGCGGGCCCGGCGACCTGATCTGCCCGTCGAACCGAACAGACTCGCCGGGCGGTATTCGTTGCGGAACGGTCGCTCCACCGCATACGGTCGGGAATGTCGGCTTCGGCGTCCCGGGAAGGAGCGGTAGCGGATGGATCTGCAGGAGATCGTTTCCTCGGGTGTGCTCGAACAGCGCGAGCTTCTGGCGCAAGGTGCGCTCTCCACGGAGCAACTCGTCGAGGCGACGCTCGACCAGATCGACGCCGCGGCAGATCTCAACGCTTTCACCCACGTCCTGCGCGAGCAGGCGATGGCCGAGGCCGTCGAGCGGGACCGTGAGCGGGCGGCGGGCGGCGCGGTCGGTCCCTTGCACGGGGTCCCGGTCGCGGTGAAGGACGAATTCGACGTCGCGGGTGTGGTGACCACCTTCGGCACCCGGGCGAATTCGGTTCCGGCGGTGTCGGACGCCGAGGCGGTGCGCAGGCTTCGCGCGGCCGGGGCGATCATCGTCGGCAAGACCGCCATGCCGGAATTCGGGCAGTGGCCGTTCACCGAGTCCAGTACCTTCGGTGTGGCCCGCAACCCGTGGGATCCCAGCCGCTCCCCCGGCGGATCGAGCGGCGGCTCGGCCGCCGCGGTGGCGGGCGGGCTGGTGCCCGCCGCACTCGGTGGTGACGGCGGCGGATCGATCCGGATTCCCGCGGCGTGCTGCGGCTTGTTCGGTCTCAAACCGCAACGCGGGCGCGTGCCGATCGCCCCGAACGAGCACCTGTGGTGGGCGCTGGGTGTCGCCGGGCCGCTCACCCGCGGCGTACTGGACTCCGCCGTCGTCTACGACGTCATCCGCGGCAGCACTCCCACCGACCGGTTCCGGGCGCCGGATCCGGCGATCTCCTTCGAAGCGGCGGCGCGCGAACCGGCCCGGCCGTTGCGCATCGGCTACAGCACCAAGTCCCCCACCCCTCTGGTGAAACTCGATCCGCAGCACGTGCGCGCCGTCCGCGACACCGCGAAGCTGCTCGCCGAGCTGGGCCATACGGTGGCGGAGATCGACCCGAGCTACCCGGATTCCACGCACGCCTTCTTCCCGCAGTTCTTCGGCGGCGTGCGCGCCGAACTGGCCGAGGTGGATCACCCGGAACTGCTCGAACGCCGCACCAGGCAGACGGTCATGTTCGGGGCCTGGGCACGCAGGCCGGTGGTCGAATGGGCGATCCGGCGAGGAGAGGTGCTGGCGCGCAAGGTGGATCGGATCTTCACCGAATGCGATCTGTTGCTGACGCCCACCATCGCGATCCGCCCGCCGCTGGTCGGCGTGCTCGACGGAGCGAACACCGTGCGAGCTCAGCTCGCCTCGGTTCCGATGGTCGCCTACACCGCGCTCTGGAACGTCACCGGGCACCCCGCGGCGTCCCTGCCCGCCGGCGTCGGCGACGACGGGCTTCCCCTGGCGGTTCAGCTGATCGGCCCCACCAACGGCGAGACGGCGATTCTGCCGATCGCCGCGCAACTCGAGCAAGCGCGTCCGCACCCCCGTCCGGTGAGCCGCTCCGCCCGATAGCCGAAGAAGCTTCACGCGGACGCGCGGCCTGGCGAATGGGATTCGGTAACGTCGGCCTATGGCCAAACCCGACTCGACGTCGACCGTCGCGATAGACGACATCGACCGGATCCTGCTCGACCAGCTGGCCCGGGACGGACGCATGACGAACAACGCGCTCGCCGCCGCCGCGGGCATCGCGCCCTCGACATGTCTGGGCCGGGTGCGATCGCTGGTGCAGCGCGGCGTGATCCGCGGGTTCCACGCCGACATCGATCCGGCGGCCCTCGGCCGCAGCCTGCAAGCCATGATCGCGGTGCGCCTGCGCGCGACCGCGCGCAGGCAACTGGCCGAGTTCGGCGCGCGTATGTCGGAACTGGACGAAGTGCTCAACGTGTACTTCATCGCGGGCGCCGACGACTACCTCGTACACGTCGCCACCGCGAACACCGACGAGTTGCGCGCTTTCGTGTTGGATCATCTCAGCGCCCACCCCGCGGTCGCCTCGACCGAGACGATCCTCATCTTCGAGCACATGCGTCCGCGGTCCGGGAACGCCTGACCGACCGTCCTGGGCAGGACCTAAGCGGCGAGAGTCCGGGCGGCGTACCCGTGTGCTTGCGCCACCGTCTCCGACAACAGCGCGCCGCGGTGGGTGCTCAATCCCGCGGCCAGCCCGGAATCCGCCTCGACCGCGCCGCGCCATCCCCGCTCGGCGAGCGAGATCACGTGCGGCAGTGTCGCATTGGTGAGGGCGACGGTGGAGGTGTTGGGTACGGCGCCGGGCATGTTGGCCACGCAATAGAACAGCGAGTCGTGCACCTGATAGGTCGGCTCGGCGTGCGTGGTCGGCCGCGAGTCGGCGAAGCAGCCGCCCTGGTCGATCGCGATATCGACCAGCACGGAGCCCGGTTTCATCTGCGCCACGAGATCACCGGGCACCAGGGTCGGCGCTTTGGCGCCCGGCACCAGTACCGCGCCGATCACCAGGTCCGCCTCGCGGACCGCGGTCTGCACCTCGAGCGTGTTGGACATGACGGTGCGGACCCGGCCCGCGTAGCGCGCATCGATCTCGCGCAGCCTTGCGATGTTCAGATCCAGGACGGTGACATCGGCGCGCATACCGTGTGCCACCGCGATCGCGTTGCCACCCGCGACGCCCGCGCCGAGCACGGTGACCTTCGCGGGCCTGGTACCCGGCACCCCGCCCATCAGGACACCGCGTCCGCCCACGCTGCGCATCAGGTGATAGGCCCCAGCCTGCGCCGCCAACCGCCCCGCGACCTCGCTCATCGGCGCGAGCAGCGGCAGCGTGCCGTCGGGGGCGGTCACCGTCTCGTAGGCGATCGCGGTGATACCCGCCGACAGCAACGCGTCGGTGCACTCCTTGGACGCGGCCAGGTGCAGGTAAGTGAACAGCACCTGACCGGCCCGCATGCGGCCGTACTCCGCGGCCACGGGCTCCTTGACCTTCAGCACCAGATCGGCGGTATCCCACACTTCGTCGGCGGTCTCGAGCACGTGTGCGCCCGCCACGGTGTACGCGTCGTCAGGGAAGGCCGAACCGCGTCCGGCGCCCGCCTCGAGATACACCTCGTGGCCACGCGAGACGAGTTCGTGCACGCCGGCCGGCGTGCATGCCACCCGGTACTCGTGGTTCTTGATCTCGCGGGGGATTCCGATTCTCACCTGCACTCCTGTCATCGAGGGACGGCCATTCGACGAACCGCTCCAGTGAGTATGAATTTTATTCTGGCTTAGTGCTATATTTCTGAATATAATTCTCAATATTACGAATCTATCATTCGAATCCACCGATACAGCGGTCCCCGCCGCCGCTTTCTCCGCAACATCTTCGACGCCGAGTCCCGCGTGACACCTGTGGCCGACCGTGTCCGGTGTGCACCAACTGCGACTACGAGGCCGGTGATGACGACACCGATCCGGCACAGCGCCCACGACCCGAACACTCTGTCCGGTGGCGCGGCGTCGCGGCGGCGATGTTCGCGATCGCCCGAGGCGGAAACGAATTCACGCCGCTGCTGCTCCTCGCCGCCGCCGGATCGCTGCTGCTCGCGTTCGGGTCCGCGTCGGTACCGCTGATATCGGCGGGACGGGTGCTGTGTGGCTCGGCCCTCGGATCGGCGATGGCGGTCGGCGGCAGCTGGCTCAGGCGCCGTGGCCGAACACCTTGGCGGACCTGATCAACGTGGGGCTGTGCCTGATCGCGGCCGTGTGGGTCACCCAGGCACCGGAAACCGTTACCCCGCAGAGGAATCCGGGTCGGCTTCGCGATGATCTACGAATTCCGGCTGCGGAACACCGGCGCTTTCGCACCGTCGCGATACCGGCCGCGCTGTGGCTGTTCGCCTCCGGCGCGACCGGCGTACGCGGTGCTGCCCGTGCTGATGGCGCCGCGGGTCGATGCGGCGCCGATCGCGTTCTCCGCTCTGGTGTGCGTCGTCAACCTCGGCTGCGGATTCGCGATCCAGTCCGCCGCGCGCCGGATCGACCGGCCCGGCACCGCGCGGGCGGCCGTGGTGGCGCTGAGCGCGGTGACCGGCGTTGCTTTCGTTCCTGCACAATGCCTTCGGCCTCGGCTATCCGGCGATGTTCGGCGTCGGCGCGCTCGCGGCGGCCGGATGTCTCGGTCTGGCGCTGCGCGACTACCGAGCCCGGCCGGCGCCGATCGTGGGAGAGGGTCTCATTTCTTCGGCGTCAGCAGGACGAGCGGAATCTCCCTGGTGGTCTTCGTCTGATAGTCGGCGTAGGTCGGCTGCGCGGAGGTGATCCGGGGCCATAGCTGCGCCCGTTCCTCGGCGGTGGCCACTCTGGCCGTCATCGGCACCTTGGGTCCGCTCTGCACGGACACGACGACGTCCGGCTTGTCGCGCAGGTTCAGAAACCACGCCGGGTGCACGGGGTCGCCGCCCCGCGAGGCGACGATGACGTAGGTGTCGCCGTCGACGATCGGCGCGGTGAGCATGACCGCGTGCGGGCGACCGGATTTGCGGCCGGTGGTCGTCAGCTCCAGCGACGGCATGCCGGCGAACTCGTTGCCCAGCTTCCCGAAGCTGAGCTTCAGCAGGGCGCGATGCGCCGTATTCATGGCCTTCAACGCGAAATTCGAGGGCATGCGATCCTCACGGTCAGCTCGACAGGTGGCACGGCACGACGCCTCCGCTGGAGGCCCCGGCGAATCGGACTGTACCCGAAACGGCGGTCCCCCCTCAGCGCGCGGACCACCCCGACCAGCGGGCCACATCGATGGCTATCACCGGCCCCGGTGGCGGCTGTCGCTCGTATTGGGGATAGCGCTCGGACAAACGGCGGATCGCCGCTTCCGATTCGGCGGCCTCCGCGATGCGGGCATCCCCGTCGGCGCGTGCCCACCACAGCTGGGCCCAGTCCTCGTCGTAGCGGTCGACGAGCACGGTGACCGCCGGGTTCGCCGCGATATTCGCCAGCCGGCGCAGCGCGGTGGTCGTCTTCGGCTTGGCGTCGACGCTGGTGTAGATCACCTCGCCCGCCACGACGAACACGATGGGGACCAGGTGCGGGCGCAGCTGCGCCGAAACGGTTGCCAACCGCGCGACCGGACCGGTCGCGAATCGCCTGCGCGCCTCCTGTGAACTCAGCCGCACACCCACCTCCTCGAAGTCGTCACACCGGCGAATCGGGTATCGGGTCCGTTCCATCCCCTATGCAACCGGACATTTGCCGTGAAATCACGGCGATCGACAACTCCCACGCTACGGTCGAGGGAATGTTTGACCCGTGAACTGGCGAAATCACCAGAAGGTGGAGGCGGTCGTGGACATCGATATAACTGCCCGGGTGAATCTAGCGTTCGAGATGTGGGAGCGGGCGCACGGGCGACCACTGGCCGACGATACGGTCGAGACGTGGGTGACCGCGGCCGGGTACGACCTGGAGCCGGGGCAGCTGGCGAAGGTTCGGCGCGGACAGCTCACCGCACTCCCGGAGCAGGCTCGGGCCGGTCTGGCCCACGTGTTCGGGCTCGACCCCAATTACTTCGTCTTCGATCCGGGCCCCGATCGGGCCGACGACGCCGAAGTGATCGCCCACCTGGACAATTCGGCGCTGCGCCGCCTCGGCCAAGCCGTGAACGGCGTGTCGCTGCGCACGCTGTTGTACCTGGAGTCCGTCGCCGAAGTACTCCGCGAGGCCGACGGCCTGCCTCCGTGCGAGCAAACCGCGCAACTCTGATCGATCACGTCAGCGGATCGGCTTCGGCCCCGGCTCGACGGCCCGTGGGCCGGCCACACCGCTGATCCCACGGCGGGACCCATCCGCCTTCCCGCACACCTTGCCCGGCGCGCCACGCCGCGGCCGCCGCGCCGAACAGCACATCGCCGTGGCCGACACAGATCGTCTCCACTTCCAGTCCGGCCAGCCGGGCAACGGCGTCCTCCACGGCCGCGCTGTCGGCGTTGAAGACGCCGGGCATGGTGACGCCTCCGACATTCGCCAAGGTGTCGCCGGTGAACAGCAGACGATGTCGCGCCAGGTGCAGGGCGATACTGCCTGCCGTGTGCCCGGGCACGGCGATCACCTCAGCGCCCCCGCCGAAGGCGATGCGATCGGCGTCGTCGAGTTCGCGGTCCACCGGTGACGGAGGTGGCGGGGAGAACGGCGGCAGCGCCTCGGCGATGGGGATCTCCCACTCCCGCAGCACCGGCGGCGGAGCCACCCGAGAACCACGGACGACGCCTGCGTCCGCGCGATGCACCAGCACCTGCGCACCCCAGTCGCGGATCGCCGCGGCGGCGCCGATGTGGTCGGCGTGCGCGTGCGTGATCACCAGCCGGCGCACCTGCTCGCGCTCGAATCCCAGTTCCGCGAGTCCACGCCCGATCTCCTCGGCCGAACCCGGAGGGCCGCTGTCGATCAGGCTCACTTCGGCGTCGTCGTTCCACACGAAGACGTTGAGATCATTCACTTCGGGGAACTGGAGCGCATGCAGCTGGGGGCTGATCTGGAGGATTCTCATCCGAACGACGGTAGAGACCGCGCGCCCGGCGCGCCCGGCGATTCTGCCGCAGGCAGACGAGCTCCGGCGACGTGGACCCGCCCGGCACGGATCGCTTCCGCCAGACGCGACACCGCAACGGAACGCGATAATCGACATTTCAAGCACCGCCGGAAATGCGGTGTCCGGCAAACGCCGGCTATCAATAGTGAATTCTAGGCAAACCGCCATCGAACAATTCTCCAGCCGAACGAGCTGGCGCGGAGCCTTTGTGGGTCGGCGCAGTGACTTCCGAGCATCTGCGCGGCATGCGAAACATTCGGCCGAGCGCGTTCGTATCCGTTTCACTTCGAGTGGCGCCACACCGGCCGGGCGGCTATGCTCGGCCCGCGAGATTCGAAATTGCTTGTCGGTCTGCGTATTTGGGGTGAGGTAGGCACGCAGTAGGGGGTCAGGGATGCCATTTCCCCGCGGTGAGCGCGAGTGCGGAAGTACGGAACTTGTCAGAGTCGTTGGATGTGCCGGCGAGTGAGCCCGGCGAAAGCGCTGTACGGCGCTCGAAAACGCCGTACGCGACATTGTCGGCCTGTGTTATAGCCGGCGCGGCCGTCGTCACGACGGCGGTGTACTACGCACCCGACGAATTCCGCATTTCACTCGCTGCGGGCGGCGCCGTCGCCGCGATCGCCCTGTGCGCCGCGGTGACGGCGGCGGTCCACTTCCACCGGGAAGCCCGGCACGCCCGGCGAGAGGCCGACCGAGCCCTCGCCGACCGCGCGTTCGCCGCCGCCGAGGCGCAAGCCGAGGTCACCGCCGCGAACCAGGCGGTCGCCGAGCACACAGCGCGCGCGAAGAGCAGCGAGAGCCGTCGCGCCGCGGCCATGGCGGCCTTCGCCGGGGCCGCGGGCCGCATGCAGGCGATGACCACCGGCATGCTGGCGGAGCTGCGCGAGATGGAGCATCGGCACGGCGATCCCACCGTGCTCGCCGACCTGCTGCAACTGGATCACCGCACTGCCCAGGCGGGCAGGCTGGCCGACAGCATCGCCGTGCTCAGCGGCGCGCGATCCGGCCGCAGGTGGGCCAAACCGATTGCCATGGAATCGATTCTGCGCGGCGCGATGGGACGCGTCGCCGGTTATCAGCGGGTGCGGTTGCGCGCGATCGCCGATATCGCGATCTCCGGTCACGCAGCGGAAGGCGTCATGCACGCGCTGGCGGAGCTGCTCGACAACGCTTGCAACTTCTCCCCGCCTACCACCGAGGTGCACGTCTACGCCGCCGAGGTCCCCGCGGGCGTCATCATCACCATCGAGGACAGCGGGTTGGTGATGAGCGCCTCGGCCCTGCGCCGCGCCGAGGCGGCGGTGTCGGCCACCGGACCGGACGCACGCGGCTCCGGCGTCGACCTGTCCTCGCTGACCGGGACCCGGCTCGGCCTCGCCGTGGTGGGCCATCTGGCGCGCAAGCACGGACTCACCGTCTCCTACCGGCCGTCGGCCATCGGCGGCACCGCCGTGGTCGTGGTGATCCCGCGAGATCTCACCACTCGCTCGCAACGGCCCCAGCCGTCCACCACCACCGGCACGCTGCCGGTCGCACGGGAGCGGGCCCGCACCAGCGCGCCGCCGGAACACTCGGACGCCGATCCGGAGTTCGTTCGCAGCGCCGCGCATCCACCCGCCCGGCCCGCTCCCGCCGTCGCGAGCCCGGCGCTGCCCAAGCGACGCCGAGGCAGCACGCTGGCCGCCGTCCACCCGGACGGGCTCGCGGCGCCGGAACCTGCCACGCCGGCTCCGCTCCCGGCCGGGCCGGACTCGCTCGGTGCGTTCCAGCGCGCGGTGACCAAGCGCGCGACCGACAGCGCCGCCGCCACTTCCCCCGCACCCTCCGTGGAGAACCAACCATGACAACCTCCGAGACCGCGCACCCGAGCTGGCTGTTGGAACAGCTGCTCACCCGCACCCCGCGCACCAGGCACGCCCTACTGCTGTCGAGCGACGGGCTGAAGATCTGCCACACGCCCGAACTCACCGTGGACAGGGCCGACCAGCTCGCCGCCATCGCGGCGGGCATCCAGAGCCTCTCGCACGGCGCTTCGGTGGAATTCGGCGACGGCCGGGCGGGAGTACGCCAGTCGATGACCGAGTTCTACGGCGGCATCCTGTTCGTCGTCGAAGCCGGGCTCGGCGCGCACATCGCGGTCGTCGCCGCCGAGGACGCGGACGCGGGGCTGGTCGGCCACAACATGCGGGAACTGGTGGAACAGCTCGGCGAACACTTGGCAGCCACGCCGCGCTTCCCCGGAGCGGGCGTGCCGTGACCAGGCCGGGCCGGGACGACGACCCCGATCGGCTCTACACGCTGACCGGGGGGCGGAGCCAGCCGGACTCCGACACCTTCGACCTGGTCACCTTGGTGGTCAGCGAGTGCGCACCGGCGCCGGGCATGCAGTCCGAGCACGTGGCGATCCTCGACATGTGCCACGCCCCGACCTCCGTCGTCGAGATCGCCGCCCAGCTGCGCATTCCGGTCGGCATCGTCACCATCCTGCTGTCGGACCTGCTGCACGCGGGCAAGATCACCGTACGACCGCCGCAGGCCGGCCGGCCCGGCGAGCCATGGCATTCCCTGCCCGACACCACCACGCTCGAGAAGGTGCTCGTTGGACTTCGCAAACTCTGATCCGCGCCCCGCCCGCGCGGACGCACCGCTGCATCGGGCGACCAGGCGGGGACTGAAGATCGTCATCGTCGGCGGTTTCGGCGTCGGCAAGACGACGATGGTCCGCGCGGTGAGCGAGATCCGGCCCCTCGACACCGAGGCGATCATGACCGACGAGGGGCTGGACATCGACGACCCCAGCGGCGCGCCGGACAAATCGACGACGACCGTCGCCTTCGACTTCGGACGGATCACCATCGATGACGAGCACGTGCTGTACCTGTTCGGCGCACCGGGGCAGCAACGGTTCCGGTTCCTCTGGAATCGGCTGTTCACCGGCGCGCTCGGCGCGATCGTGCTGGTCGACCCGCACCGGATAGCGGATTCCTGGTACGCCGTCGACCGGCTGGAACACCAGAAGACGCCGTTCATCGTCGCCTGCAACGACTTCGGCGGCGGACATCGTCCCGACGAGGTCCGCGACGCGCTCGACCTCGATCCGCATGTGCCGGTGATCGACTGCGACGCCCGTTCTCGGGAGTCCGGCAAGGGCGTACTCATCACCCTCGTCGAGCACCTCTACGCCACCGCCCCGCCCCCGGCCGCCCCGCGCCCCTTGTTCCCGACTCCGGAGGCCGCGTCATGACCACGCCCGCGCCGAGTTCCACCGGCAACTGCCCCGTCCACGCCGCCCCGGTCCCGTTGAGCGGGCCACGTTTCCACACCGACCCGCACCAGCTCTATCACGAGATGCGCCGCGAGCACGGACCGGTGGTCGCCGTCGAGTTGCCCGGCGGCGTCCCCGCGTGGCTGGTCATCGGCTACCGCGAACTGCACCAGGTGACCAGCGATCCGGAGTTGTTCCCCCGCGATGTCGGCCGGTGGAACCAGTGGCCGAACATCCCGCCGGACTGGCCGCTGCTGCCGATGGTCGGGCAGCCGATGCCGTCGATCTATTTCACCGCGGGCGCGGAGCACCGCAGGCACGTGGCGATGGTGGAGCCCGCGCTGGAGAGCGTCGACACCTTCGAATTGCGGCGCACCTGCGAGGACCTGGCCGACCGCCTGATCGACGCGTTCTGTGGCCGGGGCGAAGCGGAACTGGTCGCCGATTTCGCCGAGCCGCTGCCGGTGCTGGCCCTGGCGCGGATCCTCGGTTTCCCCGACGAGGACGGACCGCGGCTGGCCTGGACGATGAAGACGCTCGCCGACGGCGGGGCCGACGCCCAGGCCGCGCATCAGCAGTTCGCCGAGCACATACAGCGCCTGCTCGCGACCAAGCAGGCCGCGCCGGGCGCCGACCTCGTGTCCTGGATGCTGGCCCATCCCGGCCCGTTCACCGATCAGGAATACGTCTTGGACCTGATGGCGGTCACCGCCGCGGGGTATCTGCCCACGGCCGACTGGATCGGGAACTCGGTGCGGCTGATGCTCACCGACGACAGGTTCGCCGCCGCGCTCGGCGGCGGGCGCCACAGTGTGGGACAGGCGATGAACGAAGTGCTGTGGGAGGACACGCCGACCCAGATCCTGGCCGGGCGCTGGGCCGCCCGCGACACCCGGCTGGGTGACAAGGTCATCCGAGCCGGGGACATGCTGCTGCTCGGGTTGGCCGCGGCCAACGCCGATCCCCATGTGCGCCAGCATGTCCGCGACGGCGCCGAACCGGCGCACGCAGGCAACAGCGCGCATTTCGCGTTCGGCTACGGCGAATACCGCTGCCCCTTTCCCGCGCAAGAGATCGCCGAGGTCATCGCGCGCACCGGCATCGAGGTCCTGCTCGACCGGCTGCCCGACCTCGACCTGGCGGTGCCCGCCCAGAACCTGGTCCGGCGGCCCTCGGCCTTCCTGCGCGGCATGACATCCCTCCCCGTCCGTTTCACACCCGTTCGTACCGTCGGAGGTGCCCCGTGAGCAGAGAATGCCCATATGCCGCAACCCTTGCCATCGATCCGATGGTCGGTGACCTGGCCGCAGAGACCAGCCTGCTGCGCGCCGCGGGCCCGCTCGCCCGGATCGAACTGCTCGGCGTACCCGCCTGGACCGTCACTCAGCACGCGCTGGCCAGGCAACTGCTCGTCGACACCAGGCTGGTCAAGGACATCGGCGCCTGGTCGCTGTGGCGGTCCGGCGTGGTGACCAGGCAGTGGCCGCTGATCGGCATGATCGACGCGGGCCGTTCCATGTTCACCGTCGACGGCGCCGAACACCGCAGACTGCGGATCAAGACCACCCAGGCGTTGACCAAACGCAGGCTGGACGCGCTACGCCCGGCGATCGACCGCATGACCGCCGAACTGCTTGACGACCTCGCCGAGGCCGGACGCGACGGCGCGGTGGACCTCAAGACGGTGTTCGCCTATCCGCTGCCGATGCGGGTCATCAGTGAGCTGATGGGCGTGGATCGGGCCGACCATCCGATGCTGCTCAGCTGGTACGAAGCGTTCTTCTCCCTGCTGACGCCGCAGGGTGAGCGGCTGCGGGTGATCGACGAGCTGGACGCCTACTTCACCGAACTGGTGCGCAAGAAGGCCGCCGATCCGACCGACGACCTGACCAGCGCTTTCCTCGTCGGCGGCGAGACCGAGCCGCTGACCGAGGAAGAGGTGGTCGGCAACCTGAAAGCGCTGGTGGCCGCCGGGCACGAAACGACGATCGGGCTCATCCTCAACGCGGTGCGCGCCCTGCTGGGACGCCCGGAACAGTTGAGCGCCGTTCGCGCGGGCGATCTGACGTGGGATGCCGCGGTGGAGGAAACCCTGCGCTGGGACAGCCCGGTGACCCATCTGCTGATGCGGTTCGCGACCGAGGACATCGTCGTCGGCGACACCGTCATCGAGAAGGGCGAGGGAGTCGTCATGTCCTACCGCGCGATCGGGCGGGACCTCGCCGTGCACGGCCCGGACGCCGACGAGTTCGACGTCGCCCGCCCCACGGCGAACCGGCACTTGGCATTCGGTTACGGCCCGCACATCTGCCCGGGTGCGGCGCTGGCCCGCTTGGAAGCGGGAATCGCGCTGCCCGCCTTGTTCGCCCGCTTCCCCGGCCTGCGCTTCGCCGTGCCGGTCGAGGAGATCCGCAATCTG
The DNA here is from genome assembly GCF_009829295.1 of Nocardia sp. CY15. NCBI lineage: Bacteria > Bacillati > Actinomycetota > Actinomycetes > Mycobacteriales > Nocardiaceae > Nocardia > Nocardia sp. CY15. The sequence continues at coordinate 50,333 of NZ_VUOT01000018.1, read as the reverse complement.
CCGGTGCTCACCCAGAACGACCTCGAAGCGTTCCCGGTGTATATCGGGAACTGATCCGAAGCGCCGATTGTTACCGTGGCTATGGCCAGCGAAACCTCGGCGGAGCTGCACCGGCGTGCCCAGCTCCGCGACTTCCTCCGCACCCGTAGAGCCCGGCTGACGCCGCAGGACGTCGGCCTGTCGGCGGTAGGCCGTCGCCGGACGCCCGGCCTGCGGCGGGAGGAGGTCGCGATGCTCGCCGGCGTGGGCGTGTCCTGGTACACGTGGCTGGAGCAGGGACGCGACATCACGGTGTCGGCGGAGGTACTCGACGCGATCGGCGCGGCACTGCGCCTGTCCGGGCCGGAGCGCAGGCATCTGTATCTGCTCGCCGGCCTCAACCCGCCGCCGTCCGGCCGCACGCGCGACACCGAGGTCACCCCGCAGCTGCGTGGGCTGATCGAGGCGTGGGGCTCGCGACCCGCGGTGCTGCGTGACCGCTGCTGGAATCTGCTCACGGTCAACGACGCGGCGCGAGCCGTCTTCGGATTCACCGACGCCGACCACAACTGCTTGATCTCGTTCTTCACCAACGCCAGGTATCGCGGAATGCACGTGGAGTGGGCCGCGATCGCGCCCGCGGTCGTTGCCGCGTTCCGTGCCGACGCGGCGCATGCCCCCGGTGACCCGGAGTTCGGCCGGGTGGTCGGCGAACTCACCGCCGCGAGCCCCGAGTTCGCCCGGTTGTGGGCCCGCCACGACGTGGACGCCGCCGTCCAAGCCGTGAAGGCGGTGCGCCATCCGGAGGCCGGTGACCTGCTGTTCGACACGACCACCCTCGCGGTGGCCGACCACCCGGACTGGTTCCTGGTGCTCTACAACCCGCAACCGGGCACCGAGACCGCGCAGCGAGTCGAAGGGCTGACGCGGATCGGACTCGCCGTCTCGGCATGAGGCATAACCTGGTGGTGCCACACCTAGGTCAACTGGACACTGTTCGGCCCGTGCTCGCTTCGGCACGCTGATTCCCATGACGCACAACATCTCCCGATTCGACGGCAAGGTCGCACTCATCACCGGCGGTTCGAGCGGCATGGGACTGGCCACCGCACGACGGCTGCTCGCCGAAGGCGCGCAGGTGGTCATCACCGGCCGGGACAAGACTCGGCTGGACGCCGCGCTCGAAGAGTTGAACGGCGACGACCGTGTGATCGCGATCCGGGCCGACGTGGGGCGTTTGGCCGACCTCGACGCGCTCACCGCCGCCATCGGCGACCGGCACGGATGCTTGGACGTGGTATTCGCCAACGCGGGGGTCGCGTCGTTCGGGCCGAGCGGCGAGATCACCGAGGACGAGTTCGATCGCGTCGTGGACATCAACTTCAAAGGCGTTTTCTTCACCATCCAGAAGGCCCTGCCGCTGTTGCCCGAGCACGCGGCGATCGTCATCAACGCGTCGTGGACGCTGCACCGCGGTCTGCCCGGCGGCTCCTTGTACGCGGCCACCAAAGCGGCCGTGCACAACCTGGCCCGCACCTTCGCGGCAGAGTTGGGGCCGCGCGGAATCCGGGTCAATTCCGTGAGCCCCGGCTACATCGAGACGCCCATGTTCCATGACAACGTCGGCCCCGAAGCGCACACCGCCGTGCTCGCCGAGGTCGCGGCCCGCCGGTTGGGCACCGCCGAGGATGTCGCCGACGCCGTGGCATTCCTCGCCTCCGCCGAGGCGTCCTACGTCAACGGGCAGGACCTGATCATCGACGGCGGCTTGGTCGCGGCCGTCTCCCGTGAGCTGATCTGACCGGCCGGTGGGCGGCGGCTGGAAATCCGGTCGACGCCCCGTTCGGGCCGCTCAGTACAGTGGGCCGGTGATTCGCACAGCCGCGCTGGCCCATGTCCGGGATCGTCGCCTGTTGCAGGCGCGCTCGGTCGGCAAGGAAGTCTTCTACATGGCCGGCGGCAAGATCGACCCCGGTGAGACGCCCGAGGCGGCGTTGCGCCGCGAGGTGCGCGAAGAACTCGGTGTGGGCGTCGTCTCCTTCGATGAACTCGGAGTGTTCCAGGCCGAGGCGTATGGGCACTCCCCCGGCACCCGGCTGCACATGACCTGCTTCACCGCGGAACTCGACGGCGAACCGCGACCGACGAGCGAGATCGCCGAGCTGCGCTACTTCACCGTCAGCGAGTACGCCGCGATGGACCACGTGGCCCCCGGCTCGATGCTGGTCTTCCGCAGACTCCACGAACTCGGCGCGGTCGACTGGTAGCCCACCGGGATACCGCCCCGTGACGGCGAGCAGCGCCTACCCCTCAGGCCGAGTCCTGCCCGGCCCGAGGTGGCGTACTTCCAGCAGCGCGAGCGGCGCGCCGAAGCAGGCACCATGCGGGGGGTGAGCGCTCCGAAGCTCGCACCGGCGACCGACGCGATCGAATACCGGCCAGCTTCTGCGGCTAGCCGCTGGCCGCCCGCGAGGTCAGCCGCGAGCCGTCCAGCGTCACCGACCGGATGAAGTTCACCTTCAGCTCCAGCGTCGTATACGCCACGCCATCACCGAGTTTCGTGAAGACGGCGCTGCCCATCGCCGTATCCATCAAGGTGGACAGCACACCGCCGTGCACGGTGAACATCGCGTTGATGGTGGCCGGGTTGGGGTCGAGGTAGTACCGGGTGTAACCGTCGCCCGCCGTCTCCGTGGCGAATCCGCCACTTCTCGCATACGGGACGACCGCGCCGGCACCAGCGCAATCACCTCATGCCGCGATGTCGAACAAGGTCAGCTCCCGTGGTTGTCGTGCGGCGGCGGCGCGCAGTTCGGCGCTTTCCCGGACCGCGCAGGTCGGCCCGATGCCTCGAGCCACCGATTCCGGTGACAGCAGCCAGCCGCGGCAACGGCGGCAATGCGCGACAAGTCTCACGGTGGGGGCTTCGCCGGTCTCAGCCATGTCTTCTCCTCCGGCCGGGCAGATCTGTCGACAGCCTGACATAAGGGACCGACATCGAATCGAGAGTCGGGGGTGGTCAACAGGTCCGCGGCTCCAGCACCCGCCGCCGTACGGAGTGCGCCGGTACGAACGCCGGGCGAGGCGGGCCCAGAGGGCCCTCGAAGGAAAAGTCGCGGATAAAACGGACAAAACGGAGCGGGGATTCGTTGCGAAGCTGCGGTAGCTCGAGGATTACTGAATAGGCCGGGCTACGACATCGTCGGCGGCGCACTCTGTTTCAGCTCACATCACCGCCGGAGGGCAGGCCCATGCCTACTATCACGTCGCTTTCACCGGCTTCGGGGCCCGCGTCCGGAGGTAACAGCGTACTGATCACCGGCGCCGGATTCAGCGGTGTCGGCCCCTTGACGGTGTATTTCGGCACGGCCGCAACGACATTCACCATCGAATCCGATACCCGGATCAGGGCTGTCGCCCCACCCGGAGCCGGGACGGTGCACGTGACGGTCTCCGCGATGCTGAACGGCACGAGCAACCCACTGCCCTACACCTATGTGGCGGTTCCGTCTCTGGCCTCGATCAGTCCGGCCCAGGGGCCGACCGGGACCACGGTCACCCTCAACGGATCGCGTCTGTCCGCAGTGACCGGGGTGAATTTCGGTGGCGCCTCCGCCGGCTCGTTCACGATCGTCTCGCCGACCCAGATCACCGCGACTGTTCCGCCGGGGACGGGCATCGTCCCGGTGACCGTCACATCGCCGGTCGGCACGAGCAATCCACTGCCCTAAACCTATACCCCGACTTCGCCTACCATCACCTCGCTCTCGCCGGCTTTCGGACCGGCCTCCGGCGGCAACAGCGTGGTGATCACCGGCACGGGGTTCACCGGTCCCGCCACGGTGCGATTCGGCTCGACCACGACGACGTTCACCATCGATTCCCCGACGCGGATCACGGCGATCGCTCCACCCGGGACGGGCACGGTACAGGTCACCGTTACCACCACGGGCGGTACCAGCAACGGCTTCACCTACGCCTATCTCGCCGTGCCGTCACTGTTCTCGGTCAGCCCCCACTCCGGCCCGGCGGCGGGCGGTAACACCGTCGTCCTCACCGGTACGGGGTTCGCCGGAACCACGGCAGTGAAATTCGGTGCGACCGCGGCGAACTCGTTCACCGTCATCTCCGGCACCCGAATCACGGCCGTGGCGCCGGCCGGAACCGGCACGGTTGCCGTCACCGTCACCAACCCGAACGGCACCAGCAACGGGGTCCCCTACACCTTCGTCGCCGCACCCGCACTCGCCACGGTGGCACCGGATTCCGGTCCTGAGACCGGCGGCAACACCGTCGTCCTCGAGGGCACCGCCCTCACCGGCACCACCGCCGTCCGCTTCGGTGGCGCACCGACGGCCTCCTTCACCGTGATCTCCCCGACCCGGATCAGCGCTGTCGCCCCAACGGGCTCCGGCACGGTCGACATCACCGTCACCACCGCCGGTGGCACCAGCAACCCCGTGACCTACACCTACATCCCGGCACCGGCACTCGCCACAGTGGCACCGGATTCCGGTCCCGAGACCGGCGGCAACACCGTCGTCCTGGAAGGCAACCGATTCACCGGCGCAACCGCCGTCCGTTTCGGCGCGACCCCCGCCGCCTCCTTCACCGTGGTCTCCGCTACCCGGGTCACCGCCGTCGCGCCCGCCGGAACCGGCACAGTCGACCTCACGGTCACCACCGCCGGTGGCACCAGCAATGCCCTGACCTACAGCTACGTCCCGGCACCGGCACTCGCCACAGTGGCACCGGACTCCGGTCCGGAGACCGGCGGCAACACCGTCGTGCTCACCGGCACCGACCTCACCGGGGCCATCGGCGTCCGCTTCGGCGACACACCGGCGGTCGCTTTCGTGGTGGATTCGGACACCCGCATCAGCGCTGTCGCCCCAACGGGCACCGGCACAGTCGACATCACCGTCACCACCGCCGGTGGCGCCACCAACCCGGTGACCTACACCTACGTCCCGGCACCGGCACTGGCCACCGTCGTCCCGGCCTCGGGACCGGAAGCCGGAGGCAACACCGTCACCCTGACCGGGACGAACCTCGCCGACGCCGACGCGGTGCTCTTCGATGGCACACCCGCGAGCTCGTTCACCGTGGTCTCCGACACCGAGATCACCGCCGTGGCGCCCGCCGGGACCGCCGGGCCGGTCGTCGTCACGGTCATCGCCACGGGTGGCACCAGCAACGGCGTCCTCTATACCTTTGTCGCCGCACCGACTCTCGTCTCGGTCGTCCCGGGCTCCGGTCCGGAGAGCGGCGGCAACACCGTCGTTCTGGAAGGCACCGACTTCACCGGCACGACCACGGTCCGCTTCGGCGACACACCGGCGGTCGGCTTTCGTGGTGGATTCGGACACCCGGATCAGCGTTACCGCGCCCGCGGGCACCGGGACCGTCGACGTCACCGTCACCACCGCGGGCGGTACCGGCAACGCGATGGTCTACCGCTATGTTCCGGCGCCCGCGCTCGCCTCGATCGTTCCCGGCTTCGGCCCGGAAACGGGCGGCAACACCGTCATCCTGACCGGCACCCACCTCACCGAAACCACCGCCGTGCGTTTCGGCGCGAATACCGCGATCGCTTTTACGGTCGTCTCCGACACCGAGATCGCCGCCGAGGTGCCCGCGGGGACCGGTTCCGTCGGTGTCACCGTCACCTCCGCGGGTGGCACCAGCGACTCGGTGACCTACACCTACGTCGCGGCCCCGGCACTGGTCTCCATGGAGCCGGGCTCCGGACCCGAGACCGGCGGCAACACCGTCACCCTCACCGGCACCGGCCTCACCGGCACCACCGCCGTCACCTTCGACGGAACACCGGCGCCGACCTTCACCGTGGTCTCGGATGCCCAGATCACCGCCGTCGCGCCCGCCGGATCCAGCACGGTGGATGCCGTCGTGACCACGGCTGGTGGCACCAGCAACCAACTGACCTACACCTATCTCCCCACACCGGCACTGGCCTCGATAGAGCCGGGCTCCGGACCCGAGACCGGCGGCGACACCGTCACCCTCACCGGCACCGGATTCACCAGCGCCACCGCGGTGAACTTCGGCCTCACCCCGGCGACACAGTTCACGGTGGTCTCCGACACGCGGAAAACCGTGATCGCGCCACCGAGGACCGGCGCGGCGGCGGTCACCGTCACCACCACCGGAGGGGACAGCAACGGCATCGTCTACACCTACGTCCCCGCACCCACCCTCGCCTCCATCCATCCCACCGTCGGACCCACAACCGACGGCAACACCGTCACCCTCACCGGCACCGGACTCACCGGCGCCACCGCGGTCACCTTCGGCGCCACACCCGCCCCTTCGTTCACCCTCGTATCGGATACCGAGATCACCGCCGTCGCCCCCGCGGGCACCGGCACTACCTCGGTCACCGTCACCGCCATCGGCGGCACCAGCAACGGCATCGTCTACACCTACGTCCCCGCACCCACCCTCACCTCCATCCATCCCACCGCCGGACCCACAACCGGCGGCAACACCGTCACCCTCACCGGCACGGACCTCACGGCAACCACGGCGGTGCGTTTCGGTGGCGTGCCTGCGGCGTTCAGGGTCATCTCCGGCAGCGAGATCAGCGCCATCGCTCCCCCCGGGGCCGGGACGATAGGCGTCGCCGTCACCACGGCGGGTGGCATGAGCAACCCCGTCCCCTATGCCTACGTCGCGGCGCCGTCCCTCGCATCGGCGATGCCGGATTCGGGTGCGACCACCGGTGGCAACACCGTCGTCCTCACCGGCACGGGGTTCACCGGTGCTACCACGGTCGACTTCGGTGCGACCGCCGCGGTCTCCTTCGTGGTGGTCTCGGATTCCGAGATCAGGGCCGTGGCGCCTGCCGGGGCGACCGGGAATTTCACCGTCACCGTCACCGCGCCCGGCGGGACGAGCAACGGCTTCTCCTACTCCTACGTCCCTGCGCCGGTCGTCGCCTCAGCCGTCCCCAGCTCCGGGCCGGCAACGGGAGGCAACACCCTCCCGCTCGTCGGCAACGGATTCACCGGCGCGACCGCCGTCCGTTTCGGCGCGACCCCGGCATCGTCCTACACCGTGGTCTCCGACACCCAGATCACCGCTGTAGCGCCAGCCGGTGCCGCGGGACCGGTCGCGGTCACCGTCGCCACCGCAGGCGGCACGAGCAACGGCGTCACCTACACCTACGTCGCCGCGCCCACTCTCACTTCGGTCGTCCCGGCTTCGGGGCCCACCACCGGCGGCAACACCGTCGTCCTCACCGGCACCGGCCTCTCCGGCGCTACGGGGGTGCGCTTCGGCGCGAGTGCCGCTGTCTCCGTCACCGTGGTCTCGGGTTCGCAGCTCAACGCCGTTGTGCCTGCGGGTACGGCGGGACCGGTCGCGGTCACCGTCGCCACCGCGGGCGGCACGAGCAACGGCGACACCTACACCTACGTCACCGCGCCCACTCTCACTTCGGTCGTCCCCCCTTCGGGTCCGGCCGCGGGCGCAGACACCGTCATCCTTACCGGCGCGGGCTTCACCACGGCGACCGCCGTCCGCTTCGGAACCACTCCCGCGATCTCCTTCACCGTGATCTCCGACACCCGGATCGCGGCCGTAACCCCTGCTCGCCCCGCCGGGCCGGTGGCTGTCACCGTCACCGGCCCGGGCGGCACCAGTAACGGCGCCGTTTACACCTATCTCTCCGCACCGGCGATCGTGGCGATCCATCCCGACCAGGGGCCTGCCGCCGGGGGCACCACCGTCGTCCTCACCGGCACGGGATTCACCGGCGCGACGGCGGTACGTTTCGGCACGACGGCTTCGCCGTCGCTCACCGTCCTGTCCGACACGCTGGTCCGTGCCACGGTGCCCGCCGGGCTGGGCGTCGTCACCGTCACGGTCACGGCCCCCGGCGGCATCAGCAACGGCGTCCCCTACACCTATCTCGTCGGCTAGTCCCTTGTCAGCCGGACCCCGGCGGCTTCGTCACGCTTCGGCGCCGTTGCGCGCGGTGTCCGGCTCACGACGAGCGTGCTCCGCCACCCAGACGCCGAGGCCGATCGCCCCGGCAACCGGCCACGACACCAGCCCGCCGATCGCGGCCGCGCCGAGGCCGCCGAAGTAGAGCAACGACTCCCGATCCGGCACGCTTTTGCGCACCGCCGTGGTCGCCGAGGAAACACCGGTCGCCACGGTGCGCGGACCGGGCGGAAGCGGGACTCGCGCCATCCGCATGCCGAGCGTGGGAACCGGGACACGCACTGCGGCGCGCCTGGCGGCCGCGGTGTCCGATCGGGTCGGCGATCGGGTTTCGGTGTCCGGCACCGAACGTGCCTTCTCGGGTGACTCGGGGCCGGATTCGCGGACCTTCTGAGTTGCTGTCTTGGACATACCGCTCCTTCCTTCGTCCTGAACCTCGTCGCTGTTCTGCGATCCGGCCGAGCCGCAACCGCGAACAGTGTGAGCCGACGGACCGAACGGGCGTCGTCGGACCCGTTCGCGGCCGACGGCCACGCACGCGGGGGATCGAACCCTCGCCGACCGGCCCGTCGACGCGGCTGAGGGTCTGGAACCCACGCGCGCGCTTGGCAATGGCTATCAGATTGCTGCGCACCATAATACCCAGCTGAAACCGGCAGGGCTCGAAGTTCTACAGCATCTCTATTTGCCTTTCTGGTCCATTCTGGTCTCACTTCGATAGTTCGCTGGTAATTTGCCGACAGACAGAAGACTTCAGCCGGCTGATCGACGAATGCGGCGAACTACCCCTGGAGGTCAAGGTCGTGACTCGTCCATTTCTTCGTGTTCCGGGCAGGAGACGCATCGGTTCGGCCCGCGCCCTCGGTGCGCTCGGCGGTATGGCACTCACGCTGCTGCTGGCGACGACGGCAACCGCGGAACCGGTGTATCCGCTGCCCGATCCAGACCCGTTCTACGCCGCCCCTGCCAATGTGGGGGCGCACCGACCAGGTGACGTGCTCGACGTGCGGCCCTTGCCGCCGCTGGCTTCCTTCCCCGGCGCCACCGTCAGGCTGGTCGAGTTCCGTTCCACCAATTCGCGGGGCGCGCCGATCGCGGCTACCACCACGATCGTCACCCCCGCCTTCCAGCAACCCGGCATGCCGCTGCTTTCCTACCAGCACTTCATCAATTCACTCGGCACCAACTGCGCGGTATCGCGCCTGCTCTACGCGAACGATTTCAATCTGTCGATGGCGACGCCGATGTTGAACGTGTTGCTGCAGCAGGGCTGGAGTCTGGCGCTGCCGGACCATCTCGGACCGCACTTCGCACTCGGAGCCGGGCGTTTGGGCGGCCAGATCACCCTGGACGGCATCCGTGCGGCGAAACAGCTGCCCGAACTAGCCGTTCAGCAGAGCCCGGTGGCGCTGGCGGGCTACTCCGGCGGCGGTCTCGCGACGGCCTGGGCGGCCGCGCTGCAACCGTCCTACGCTCCGGACCTGAAGCTGGCGGGCGCGGCCATCGGCGCCGCCCCGCTGAACCTGGTGGCGATGGCGGAGGGGCTCGGCCTCAACCCGCACCCGGCCTTCGGCTTGGCCATGGCGGCGGCGATCGGCCTGGAGCGGGAGTACCCGGACCGGGTGCCGATGAGCTCGAATCTCAACGAGCGCGGCCGCGCGCTGCGTGACGCCATGGCCAACAGCTGCACCAACGAAATCCTCGCCATCGGCGCAGGCGGCAGCGCACGCGAGTTCGTCGAGAACACCGCGATTTTCGAACAGCCCGGCGCTTGGTCGGTGGCGGAGGAGAACAGCGTGGAGCTCTACAACGGTGCTCCCCAAACGCCGATATTCGAATGGCATTCGCCGACCGACCACCTGATTCCGCTTCATGCCATCGACAACACCGCCCGCCGCTGGTGCGCGGCCGGGGTGCCATTCCAGATGCTGCACGTGCCCGCCTTCGATCACCTGTCCGCGGCCGCCGTGGGCGCCCCCGCGGTGGCGGCGTGGCTCGGAGGCCGTGTTCGTGGAGAGCCCGCCCCTTCCAACTGTTGACGATGCGAGCCCCGCTGCGACCGCGCAGGTGGTGCGCTCCGGACCGCCGGAAGCCATCAGGGCCGGATTGCGTCGAGATCTGCGGGGTAAGCCGTGATTACAGGAGGTGATGACATGCCGAAGGCTTGGACGGACAAGCAGGAACGTCAATACGAGCACATCAAGGATTCGGCGAAAGACCGGGGCGCGAGCACCGGTCGCGCGAAGGAGATGGCCGCTCGCACGGTCAACAAGAATCGTGCCCAGTCCGGGCAGTCCAAGACCGCGAGCAAGACCTCGACCGACGACAAGTCTCCGCAGCAACGCGGAGGGCAGCGTTCGCACAGCGGTGCACAGGGTCCGACGCGGGATCAGCTGTACAACGAGGCCAAGAAGCGCAATGTCGAAGGCCGCTCGAAGATGACGAAGAAGGAACTGGCGCACGCGCTCGGACGGGATTGAGCCCCACGCGCCGTCGAGGATCGAGAAGCGAGAGGAGTGAAAATGGCCGAGCAGCAGGAAACCGGCACCGTCACCGGCACCAGGGACAAGGATTACAACCTGATCTGGTTCGTCGAGGCGTCGCTGGAGAACGCGTTGCGTCTGGACACGTTCATCCGGGACGCGGAGCGGGACGGAGACACCGAACTGGTGGAGTTCTTCCGCAAGGCGCAAGCCGACAGCCGCAAAGGCGGTCGGCTGGGTAAAGAGCTTCTGGCCCAGCGTCTGGCCAAATCCGATATCTGACGATAGACAACCACCGACGGCGGAGGGTGCAGCCCATGGGGCCACCCTCCCCGCGTGTTTCTCCACGTCGTTACGCCGGTCCGCTGCGCAACGCGCCATGTCCTGCCAGTTCGCGGACCGGGCACGCTGTTTGCCGTTCCCCGCCGACCCGCCGCTCGGATGATTCGCCGCCGGGATGCTGGGTACCTCGCTCACGAATCTCGCCGCCGAGCCAAGGAGCAGACATGCGCGTCGTTGTGGTCGGTGCCACCGGAAACGTCGGGACCAGCGTGCTGGAGACGCTGTCGGGCGAGGCAGCGGTCAGCTCGATCGTCGGGATCGCGCGGCGCGTGCCGGGCAAGCTGCGCGACGGCGTCGAATGGGTCCGCGCGGACGTGCGGACCGACGACCTGGAATCCCACTTCCACGGGGCCGACGTCGTGGTGCATCTGGCCTGGTTGTTCCAGCCCACTCATCAGCCCTTGGTCACGTGGCGCGCGAATGTCGGCGGCACCGAACGCGTGCTGCGCGCCGTGGCCGCGGCACAGGTCCCCGCTCTGATCTACGCCTCGTCCGTCGGCGCCTACTCCCCGTGTCACGACGACGAGCCGGTGCCGGAGAGTTGGCCGACCGACGGATGGCCACCGGCCGCGTACACGCGTGAGAAGGCTTACGTCGAAAGACTTCTGGATCGGTTCGAGGCCGAGAACCCGGACCGCCGGGTGGTTCGCATGCGCCCGGGATTCATCTTCCGACGGGAGACCGCCAGCCAGCAACGGCGCCTGTTCGCTGGTCCGCTGCTGCCGAATCGCCTGATCCGGCCCGGACTGCCGCCGGTCCTGCCGATTCCGCGGGGGCTGCGATTCCAGGCGGTACACAGTGACGATGCCGGCCGCGCCTACACGCTCGCGATCACCACCGACGCCCGTGGACCGTTCAACCTGGCCGCGGAACCGGTGATCGACCGCGACCGGTTGGCCGAGTTGTTCGATGCGCGTGTGGTGACCGTGCCGCCCGCGCTGGTGCGCGCGGCGCTGGCGGTGGGATGGCACGCCAGGGCGCTGCCCGCGGCGCCGGACCTGTTCGACGCGGTGATGCGGCTGCCGCTGCTGGATACCGGCCGCGCGCGGGCAGAGCTGGGTTGGACGCCGCGGTTCACGGCCGTCGACACCCTCCGGCAGTTGCTCGCCGGGTTGCGCGCGGGCGCAGGAGAGGACACTCCGCCCCTGGCTCGCGACGCGGGTGGCCCCTGGCGATGGCGCGAGTTCACCTCCGGGGTCGGTGGTCGAGAGCTGGGCGTCGGCTGAGGTCCGGTCGGCGTCCGGAATTCCGCTCGCCGCCGAAGCCGCGGATCGGCCCACCGAGGCTGTTTTCCCCTATGCGCGGATGGCGACGGTTCGAATGGACCACGCGCTCGGAGAGGAAGCGTCGGGCCCGGACGTGGTGAGACGTCACGGACCCGACTACCGCTGAGACACCGGGGAATCGGGCAACCCGACCCCGTTCTCCGGCACATCCGCCCCTTCCGACCGGGCGGCATCCTCCGTTGCCGAGCGAATGGCGGTGAACGGGTTACTTCGCCGGGTAGGGCGCGTTGATCGTGGTGAAGTACTGGATCGCCGCGCCGATGGCCACCGGTGCGGTGACCAGGATCTGGCCCGCGACGGTACCCAGCGCGCCGACCGCGGCGACGCCGACGAGGCAGCCCACAGCCGCGGCCGGGATGAACGGACCGAACAAACCGGCGATGGTGCCCGCGGCGATGGTCGCGCCCGCGATGCCGCCGAGGACACAACCGACGGCCGCGCCGCCGATGCCGCCGACCAGAGTGCCGATGGTGGCGCCCATGCTGATGGTGCTGGTCATACGGGACCAAGCGGCCTGCTCACGGTCGTACTCGGTCTTCCACGGCGCCTTGTCCTCGAACGGCAGCGCGACCGGCTCGTAGACCGCACGGTCCAGCGACAGGTCCGGCGTGAGTGTCGCGGTGCGGCCGGAGATCTCGGCGATGATCGGGAACTCGAACTCGTCGAGGGTGAACGTCAGCGGCGTGCCCGCGACGGTGACGCCGTCTCGGGACTTGACTTTCAGCGTCGCATCCTCGACAACCAATGCGCCCGAGTCGATTTCGATGATCGAGGCCGTGTCGGTGGCGTGCGCGGTGAAGGAGATGGACCGGTCGTCACCCGGGTCGGCGTGCGCGGTGGCCGTCACGGCGGTCAGGGCGGCGAGCGCGGGCACGGCAAGTGTCCTCAGCAACATGGGGGTTTCCTCATCGTGAAATCGGTCGGGCTGAAGTGCCCAACTCGACCATTATTGATAATGATTGTCGTTATCAACAACTTCTTCACGGCAGTTGTTGCAGCACAGACCTTTCACCCTTTTCGACCAGCGACCGCCCTTGCGCACTTAGTGGAAATGGTTATCATTATTTGCTGCTCGACACTTGGAGGGTTTGTGGGACATCTGCTGAGGGTGGAGACCTGGGCCGGCTCGATGAGCACGCTGCTTCCGGCCGGAATACGCGACGGAGGACATACGAGACGGTCACCGTGCGCGGCCACGCCACCGTGGTCGGCGTGACCGACAAGCGGCTCACCGGAGTGCCCGCGTTAAACGAGGCAGGCTCATGTTCCCGGCCGCGCTGAACGCCGACGAGCAGGCAGCGGTCAGCGCGGTGGCCCGTGCCGCGATCGCGGCGCTCGGCCTCGACGACACCGTCGCGCCGGACTGGACCGTGCCGTCGCGACGCGCCGCGGACGTGGTGAGCCGATGATCACGGTGGACGACGTAGCCTTCTCCTATGACGGTCGGATCGTGCTCGACGGCGTCGGGCTGGTCGCCGAGCCCGGCACGACCGTCGGCTTGATCGGTCCCAACGGGTCGGGCAAATCCACACTGTTGCGCCTGCTCTACCGTGCGCTGCGGCCGCGGTCGGGTGTGGTGGCCATCAACGGCACTCCCGTCGAGGCGCTGCGCGGGCGCGAGCTGGCGGCGCGCCTGGCCGTGGTAGCCCAGGAGTCGCCCGCCGAGACGCCCATCACCGTCGCCGAGACCGTGCTGCTCGGCCGCGCTCCGTGGGCCGGTGCGCTGCAGGGTTACTCGCGTGCCGACCGGATCGCCGCCGCTACGGCGCTTGCTCGCGTCGGCGCCCGTCACCTGGCCGATCGCCCCTACACCGCGCTTTCCGGCGGGGAGCGCCAACGGGTCCTCATCGCACGCGCGCTGGCGCAGCAGGCCGACCACCTGCTGCTCGACGAACCGACGAATCATCTCGACATCGGCTACCAGCACGAATTACTCGGTCTGATCCGCGATCTGACGACCACGACCACGCTGGTGGTGCTGCACGACCTGAATCTTGCCGCCCGCTACTGCGACCGCTTGGTGCTGCTGCACCAAGGCCGGGTGGCCGCCGCGGGGCCGGTCGAGGAAGTGCTCACGCCCGGCATCCTCGAACCCGTCTACGGCGTCTCGGTCCACATGTCGGCCGCGTTCGGCGCGATTCAACTGCTGTTCGGCCCGCGCGAGGTGGCATCGCCCGCCGAGGCGCTCGATACCGGGAAGGCTGCCGTCCGATGACAACGACCCGGTCGCACACCGAGGACGCCGACGATCTGGAATACGCGCGACACCGCGCGACGACCCTGCTGTGGCTCGGCGGGCTCGGCGCCACGCTGGCAGTGGCGCTGATCGTGGCCACCGGGTTGGGCCCGGTGTGGGTGCCGCCCGGCACCGTCGCGCGCATCGTCGGCCACCACACCTTCGGGACGCCCGTGGTCGCGGACTGGACACCGGCCCAGGATTCCATCGTCTGGCTGGTGCGCGTGCCGCGCGTGCTGCTCGGCGCGATGGTCGGCGCGGCGCTGGCCGTCGCGGGCGCGGTGCTGCAAACCATGGTGCGCAACGTGCTCGCCGACCCGCACATCCTCGGCGTCACCTCCGGCGCGTCGACCGGCGCGGCGGTGTCACTGCTGTTCGGCGTCACCGCGGCCACCGCGGGCGCGCTGGCGGCCAGCGCGTTCGCCGGTGCGCTGGCCGCGACGGTCCTGCTGTTCGCCATCGCCAGGATCAACGGGCAGATGACCTCGCTGCGGCTGCTGCTGGGCGGGGTCACCATCGGTTACCTGTTCTCCGCGGCCACCAGTTTCCTGATCTTCGCCTCCGACAATCAGGAAGGCGCCCGGACCGTGCTGTTCTGGCTGCTCGGTTCGCTGAGTTCGGCAGGCTGGTCGTCGGTGACCACCACGGCGCTGGTCACCGTAGCCGCGGTCGGTTCCTTGCTGCTGCTGGCCACGCGGTTGGACGTGCTCGCCGCAGGTGACGACACCGCCCGCGCGCTGGGCCAATCGCCGGTGCGGCTCCGGATGCTCGCGCTGGGCATCGTCGCGCTCGCCATCGGCGCGGTCGTCGCGGTCGCGGGCGCGATCGGCTTCGTCGGCCTGATCGTGCCGCATGTCGCCCGCCTCTGCGGCGGCGGCACGCATCGCAGGCTGATCCCGCTCTCGGCGGTGCTGGGCGCCCTGTTCCTGGTCGTCGCGGACGTCGCGGCCCGCGTCGTCTTCGCGCCCCGCGAGCTGCCGCTGGGCATCGTCACCGCCGTCGTCGGCGCGCCGCTGCTGCTGATGCTGATCCGCCGGTTCCGGCAGTCACCCGCCTGAAACCGAGCCCGTACGGAAGGAACATCGATCATCGTGTCCATTGGTCTCACCCGGGCCGCCCGGCTCGCGCCGTTACCCGTCGCGCTGCTCGCCGCGGCGCTGCTCACCGGCTGCGGCAGCCCCGCTCCCGCCCCCGTCCAAGCGTCGGAGGGCTTTCCGATGACGATCTCGAGCTGTGGCCGCGACGTGGCCTTCACCGCCGCGCCCCGGCGCGTGGTGACGGTCGGCTCCGTCGCGGCACCACTCATCGCGGCCGCGGGCGCCGCCGACCGCATCGTCACCCGCACCTTCGAAACCGCGCCGTTTCCCGGCCGGTACGCCGACGCGCTGAAGGACGTCGAAGTCACCGCTCCCACCGGCGAACTCGCGCGCGAGGAGATCATCAACCGCACGCCCGATCTGGTGGTGAGTTTCGAGGGCGCCGCGGTCACGCCCGATGATCTGGCACGGGTGAACATCCCGCTGCTGGTGAGCCGCGGCTACTGCCGCGATGCCGCGGGAAGCTTCGACGACATCTTCGCCGACATCGAGTTGTACGGCCGGTTGTTCGGCACGTCCGCGGCGGCGAACGCCGAGGTCGCCGCTCTGCGGCAGCGAGTGGCCGCGATCGCCGACCGCCACCGCGCCGATCAGGTGACCCGGCCCGCCGCGGCGCTGATCATCTCGCGTGACGGCGCCGAGCTGAGCGCCTACGGCAGCACGAGCACCGTCGCCACCCAGATGGGAATCCTCCGCCTCGACAACGTGTTCGGCGACCTCGCCGAACGCAACGTCGAAGTCAACACCGAAACGCTGATCCAGCGCGATCCCGAGGTGATCATCCTGCTCACCCAAGGCGCCCAGACCCCAGAATCGGCGCGCGAGGCGCTGCGCGGCCGCCCCGAACTGGCGGAGCTGCGCGCGATCCGCGCCAACCGGATCGTCGCCGTCCCGTTCGGCTACACCGGCCCGGGACCGGTCGCCGTCGAGGGCCTGGAAGTACTGGATCGTGAAATCGGAGCGCAACGGTGAGCGCGCCCGCGGCCACCGGTTACCGACTGCGCGTGGCCTGCCCCGAGGATATTCCCGGCGCCCGCAGCGTCATGCTCGACACCTTCTACGAGGTGTTCGGCATCGGTTATCTGCCCGAGCACCATCACGATGTGATCGACCCGGAAACGGCGTATCTGCGCCACCCGCTCAACCGGCTCTGGGTCGCCGAGCACGAAGGCCGCGTCGTCGCCACCACCGCGATCCGCGCCCAGGGTCCGCGTCATCCACCACACCCCCAGTGGCTGGCCGAACAATTCCCCGACCAGAGCACCGCGCAGCTGTTCCGGGTCTACGTTCGCCCTGAGCACCACCGGCGTGGTCTGGCCACACAATTGGTCGGCGCGGCGATCGACTACGTCTCCGCAGCACCGGAATTCGAGCGGCTGTATCTGCACACCGACGCCAGGACTCCCGGAGCCTTGGACTTCTGGCTCACTTTCGGCGAGATCATCCACGACGCCCGCGGGCCCGGTCCCGGGTTCCAGACCGTTCACCTGGAGATCCCGCTGACTCGCACGTAACGCTGTGCCACAGTTGGGCGCATGACGACCCGCGCCCAACTACGCAAGGCCGCGCTGGCGCTGCCCGAGACCGTCGAACAGAGCACCCGATCCGGTGTGGTCGCGTTCGCCGTGCGCGACAAACAGTTCGCGGCGGTAGGCGAGGACGGGCGAGCCCAGCTTCATCTGTCCGGACCGGACGCCGACGAAGTCCTGTCGGCGCACCCGACCGCCGAGCGGCTGACCCGTGGCGCCGTGCCGATCGGCGTCCGCATCTCGCTGTCGGATATCAACGGCCAGCAGCTCAACCACTGGGTGCGGCGCGCCTGGCTCGCGCGAGCGCCGAAACGGCTCGCGGCACAGGTGTCCGCCGGGGACGACGTGGACGCCGTCGTGAGCGACTTGCCCATGGCCATCGGCAGACCGGCCCGCCAAGCGCTGGTCGCCGCCGGGATCACCACGCTCGCGCAGGTCGCCGCGTCTACGCAGACGCAACTGCTGGCGCTGCACGGCGTCGGCCCGAAAGCCGTTCGCCTGCTGCGCGAAGCGCTCGAAACGACCGGACGTTCGCTCGAGGAGTGAACCGCTATGCGCGGACCGTGGTCAGCACCTGCTCGATGCGGGCGCGCAACGACCGGCCCGCCGCGTGCAAGGGTTCGGTGGAGCGCAGAGTGCGGCTGAGGACGAAAGCGCCCTCGAGGGCGGTGAGGACGGCGAGGATGAGGTCGCGCGCATCCGTGACCGGCAGGCCACGCCGGACGAAATAGTCGGCGCCCTCCTCGATCCACGTGGCGATGACCTCGGCCGCGACTTCGCGCAGCGCGGGTTCGCTGTCGGCGACCTCCCCCGCGACGGTGCCGACCGGGCACATGTTGATCCAACCGGTCTGCTCGATCTGCTCGGCGGCGGCCGCGAAAGCGGCGGGCACCGCTTCGCGCAGGTCGTCATGGGGATCGAGCAGCAGGGGCAGCAACTGGATGTACGCGGCTCCGGACACGCGCAGCGCGGCGGCGGCGATCTGGGGTTTGCCGCCCGGGAAGTGGTGATAGAGGGAGCCCATCGGGGCTTCGGCGGCGACAGTGATCTGTTTGACGCTGGTTCCCGCGTAGCCCTGGGTGCGCATCAGCTCGGCCGTCACGGTCACGAGGCGTTCCCGGGTGCTGGTTGACATCTTCTCGGTCACCATTCCAGACTAGAGCAAATACTCTAGAGCGATCGCTCGAATGGAGGCGGACATGCCTGTCGTCGAACTCCCCGCGGGCCGGGTGCACTATGTCGAGCGCGGTGACGGACCTCCGGTCGTCCTGCTACACGGCCTGCTGATGAACCACACGCTGTGGGACGACGTACTCGACGCCCTTCCCAGCGGCTTCCGCTATGTGCTGCCGGACCTGCCGCTCGGCGCCCATCCTCTCCCGCTGCGCCCCGATGTCGACCTGAGCCTGCGCGGCTTGAATCGGCTGGTCGCCGATTTCCTCGAAGCCTTGGACCTGCGCGAGGTGACGCTCGTGCACAGCGATTGGGGCGGAGCGCTGTTCCTCACCGCCTACGGGCTCGACCGACGCGTCGGCAGGCTGATCGTGCTGCCGTGCGAGGCATTCGACAATTTCCCACCCGGTTTGCCGGGCAAGATGGCCACCGTCGCCACCTATCTCCCCGGTGGGATCTCGCTGGCGCTACGGCAATTGCGTGTGCCGTGGCTGCGCCGCTCGCCGCTGCTGTTCGGCTGGATGGCGCGGCGCCCGCTGCCCGACGCGCTGGTGCGCGGCTGGACCGAGCCGGGGTTGCGGGACGCCCGGATCCGGCGGGACCTGCTGGCCTATACCAAGTCGGGCTTCCGCAAACCGGAGTTGATCGCGAATACCGGAGCGCTGCGCGACTTCCAGGGGGACGCGCTGATCCTGTGGTCGTCGGCGGGCAAGGTGATGCCCCGCGAGCACGGACGCAGGCTCGCCGAACTCATCCCGAAGGCGAAGCTGGTCGAAATCGACGACGCCTACGTCCTTTCCATGCTCGACCAGCCCGCGGCGGTCGCCGAGGCGATGACGGCGTTCCTGGTCCAGAGCCACCGCGCACCGGAGCCGAACACGCGCTAGACGCGCAGGCGCTCAGGCGTCCACGGTCACCAGTTCAGGTGCGGCCACGGGGGTCTGCGCAGCCTCGGACGGTTGCTCGGTCATGCGGCGACGCGTCCGGTGGTACGCCCACTGCAAAAGGCCGAGTCCGACGAGCCCGGCCGCGGTGGTCGCGATCCCGATCCGGCTGCCGGGCGGACTCCAGTCCACAATCAATTCCGCGCCCGAGGTGCCCGCCGGGATGTCGACCGCGAGGAACACGCCGCCGATCGTGCCCGCCGCCAGCTCGCGCCCGTTCAGGGTGACGCGGTGGCCCGGCCAGGCGAGCCGGGAGAACACGACGCGCCCGCCGCTCGCGGAGCTGACCACGGAACGGATGGTGATGTCGTCGAGCGCGTTCTTCGTCTCGGCGGCCACCCCCGCGGTGTGGGCGATCGGCCCGTTGCGGGTGGACACGGGCCCGGCGGCGCGCTCCAGCACCCAGATGTGGCGCTCGTGGCCCGGGTAGTCCGCCCACCGCCAGCCCGGGGGCGCGGGACGGTCGCGGGCGTCCGGGTATTGCGTGCGATGCAGGACCACCCGGTCGACCTTCATCAAGTCGACGATGCTCGCCCCCGTGACGGTTTCGGTCGCGAAGGCGCGGCGGAACGCGTCCGGGCAGGTGCTGCCGTCCCAGGCCATGCACAGCATGCCGGCGAAGGCGGCGTGCCCGATCGGCGTATAGGCGTTGACGTAGTCGAGGCCGAGCGCCTTCGCGTAGTTGCCGATGGCCAGCGAACCGTAGGCGCCGGCCAGGTTCCGGTCTCGCGGGTGGACGGCGGCGCGGTCGGCCAGTTGCAAGGTGAGGCCGTCGAAGTCGGGGAACGCGGCGCGCATCGCCGAGCGCCGTTCCGGGAAGTTGTAGGACATCGGCGTGCTCGGCGCACCGGCCACCTGCGCGTAGGCGATGGGGAACATGGCGAGGACGGCCAGTGCGCACGCCGCAGCCGCGCCGCGATGGCGCACCACCCACAGGGCGGCCGCGCCCAGCGCGCCCACCGCGAGCGCCCCCGCCACATGCCGCAGCACCAGTTCCGGAGCGGCCGAGACCGACCGCACGAACAACAGGCCGATCAGTACGGCGGCGGCTGTGGCGCGTCGGCGCGAGGCGGCGAAGGTGCCGTGGCGGCTCAGCAAGACGCAGACCAGCACGAGCAGCACGATGGCGAGCATCGGCAGCACGCGGGCCGGCCAGCGCAGCGGACCGATGGCGCCGGGGCCCGCCGTCCACATCAGCACCGCGACCGCCAAGAAGACCGGTCCGCTGAGGTCCCTGGCGGCGGAGCGCGCCGCACGCCAGCCGATGAACGCCAGCGCCGGGATGAGGAACCACGCGATGTAGACCATGGGCAGCGGCTGGACGTGCCCCCACCAGGCGGTGAACGCGGGCGTGGTGCTCGGCAGGCTCGCGTTCAGCGACTCCGACCACGGCACCGTCAGAAACGGGTCGTTGTGGATCTGCACGCTGCCGCGCCAGGTCACCTGCGAGGACAGGATGCCGGACAGATTCGCGATCGCCGCGGTGAGCGCCGCGCACCCCGCCGCGAGGCAGAGCCGGACCGTCGGCGCCCAACGGCGTTGATACACCACCTCACCGGCCGCGACCGCGGCGATGATCAGCGCCGATTGCACCGCGGTGAACGCGTATTGAACCGTGAGCGTCAGGTACAGGAAGACGAATACCGGCAGCGGTCCACTCCGGCCGCGGGCATACTGCACCGCCGACGCCCAGGCGTGCACCATCCAGGCGGTCGCCACGTGCGGGGTGAACCAGCTGGCCTGGTCGAAGAACAGGAACCAGCCGCTCAGCGGGAACGCGACGCCCGCGACAGCGGCCCACCGGGGGCGAGCGCCGTAGGCGAGGCAGATGCGGAACACGCCGAGCGCGGCGATGATCGAGAAGACCAGCTTCACCGCGGTCGCGTAGGCGGCGAGATCGTCCATCGAGGGCGCGAGGAGATAGACCAGCAGCTGCGGCGGATTGAACAGCGCCGCCTCTTCCAGGGTGTAGTTGCCCGCCATCCACTCGTGCGGGACGAGCGCGGGAAAGCGGCCGTCGCGCAGCAACTCGCCGAGCATCACCCACATGGGGGCGTACTGCGCCTCGGTGTCGTCGGTGTAGTAATGCCTGGCGTCGGCCAGCAGCACCGACACATACCCGGCGATCACACCGACGATGGTGGCCGCGCCCCAGACGTAACGTTCTTTTCGGGGCCCGGTTGCCGCGGCAGTACTCACAAGGCGCGGAGTGTAGCCGCAAGGAGTAAACGAGTCACGACCTGTTCGCGTGATATGTCCGGATTCTCGGCGGCTGCGGTCTTCGATCGACTCCTGCGATTCACGCCCCGTCCGGCACGCCCAGGACTTCCCTGCCGATCACACCGGCGATCACCTCGGTCGAATACGCCATGAGCTGGCCCGCCTGGGCATCGCGCAAGTGGCGCTGGATCGGGGACCGCTTGAGATACCCGGAGGCGCCGCCGACCCGGACGCCCAGTTGCGCCACCTCGACCGCGACCTTGTTCGCCAGGTATTTCGCCCGGGCGAGGTTGTCGAAGAACGACGCGATCCCGTTGTCGGCCTGCCACAACGCCTGTTCATAGAGCGTGTGCGCCGCCGCGAGCCGGGTCTGGACGTCCGCGACGTCGTATTGCACCCACTGCTGGTGCGCCAAGGGCTTACCCAGTATCTCCCTGGCCCGAGCGTGCTCGACCAGCGCGTCCAGCGCCGCATCGGCGATACCCAGCGAGATCGCGGGCAGACCGGCGGGGATCACCGCGAAATCTTCGGGCCGAGGCCCCCGCCCTCGGTAATCGGCGCGCAACAGGGTGTTGTCGAACGCCAGCAGCTGACTGCGGGTAGCGCGTAAGCCGAGAGTGTCCCAGATCGGGATGACCGACACCGTCTCGTCGGGGACCACGCCGAAGAAGGCGGGCTCCCCCGCCACGAGCGCGTTGACCAGCAGATAATCGGCGATCTCGCTTCCCGACACGAACCGCTTCGCCCCGCTGAGCGACCATCCGCCCTCGGTCGGCATGGCGACCTGCTGTGGTTGGAGGAAACGGTTGCCGCTGGCGGGTTCGGACAGCGCGTTCGCGAAGCGCTTGCCCGCACGGAACTCCTCGGCGAAGAACGAACCCAATGTCTCCCGGGTGAATTCGGCCAGGGCGACACCGGCCCCCGCGTGCATCGTCCAGATCGTCGCGGTGGACGGATCGGCCTTGGCGAGAATCCGGATCAGGCGGCCGAGCCCCGAGTAGCTCAACCCCGCGCCGCCTGCCGATTCGGGTAGGACCGCCTGATTCACTCCCGCCGTGTGCAACGCGTCGAGATGCGCGACGGCGATCTCGGCGCGCTCGTCGTAATCCGCTGCCTCGGCGGCGAATCCGATCGCCAGGTCCGAGACCCGATCGAGCAGTTCCCGTTCGTCGTCTCGGATCGGAAGGAAGAAATGGGCACTCGTCACGAATCGCTCTCTGGTCGGGAGGAAATCGGCGGGCACGACCGCCGGACGGCTCACCCGAGAATAGGCAGACGCTTGCCTTGACGTCGACGAGAAGGTTTAGCGTTGCGGTGACCTGGGCGAAGGAGGACGGATGCGCATCGGCGAATTGGCGCGGCGGGCCGGCACGAGCACGCGCGCCCTGCGCTACTACGAAGAGCACGGTTTGGTGCGGCCACGCCGCGCGGCCAATGGGTACCGGTTCTACGACGACACCGAGTTGCTCATCGTGGGGAAGATCCGCGAACTGCTCGGCGCCGGCTTCGACCTCGACGACGTCCGTCCCTTCGTGGCCTGCCTGCGGGCAGGTCACGGCTCCGCGGACGTCTGCCCGGATTCGGTGTCCACCTTGCGGCGCAAGCTGGCCGAGGTCGATTCCTACCTGGACCGCCTGGAGGACGTGCGCAGACAGTTGCGCGGCCGCCTGGCCGCGGCGTGCGAGTTCGACCGGGTGCGGGAGCAGCGGTGAAGTTCGCGGTCAGCTACAGCACGCCGATCTTCGGCGTCGACCCCGACCGGCTTATCGGCTACGCACAGCACGCCGAGCGCTGCGGATTCGAGGCCATTTACCTGCCCGAGCACATCGCCCTGTATCCGGGCGCGACCGTCGGGCCGATGGAGATCACGCCGTCGGTGCCGTTCGCCGATCCGCTCGACGCGCTGAGTTTCGTGGCCGCGGCGACGGACCGGATCCTGCTCGGCACCGCGGTGCTGCTGCTGCCCTATCACCATCCGGTGGTGCTCGCCAAACGCCTGGCGACGATCGATGTGCTGTCCAAGGGCCGGATGCGCCTGCTCACGGTGGGACTGGGCAGCCTGCCCGGTGAGGCGCGAGCGATGGGCGTGGATTTCGCCACCCGCGGCCGTCGCGCCGACGAGGCCATCGACGTGCTGCGACTGCTGTGGTCCGGCGACGCGAACGGCGTTAGCTTCGACGGTGAGTTCTTCCGATTCGAGAACCTGTGCAGTTACCCGAAGCCCGCTGGGGGCGAGCCCTTGCCGATCCATGTCGGTGGATCGAGCCGGGCAGCCGCCCGCCGCGCCGGAGCGCGCGGCGACGGATACTTCCCGGGCGGCATGCTCGGACCGGCCGAACGCGCCCGCCAGCTCCAGGAGGTCCGCGCGGCGGCCGACGCGGAGGGGCGCGGCGCTCACGCGTTCGAGTACACGCGCTGGGGATCGATCGACATGCCGGCCGAACGAGTCGAAGGCCTCGCCGAGCAGGGCGTTACGCGCGTAGTGGTGAGCGCGAGTACGGGCGACCCGGCAATCGCGCGCGACGAGCTGTCCACCTTCGCCGAACGCTTCGGCCTTGCGAACACGCCGCGCTGACAGCCGGATCGCGACGTGACCACCTCAGACAGTATGCCCGGCAACCAGATCCGCGACCGAGTGATAATGCAATGTCTCCGCCGCGTGGCGCAGCACGGCGCCGTCCTCGGGTTCCAGTAGCACTCCGACGTGATCGCCGAAGTCGTACCGCTCGCGGATGTGGGCGCTGAACCAGCAGGGCACCGTGCTGAGCACGGGAATGCCGCCGGGGCCGGAGTGCCAGCCGCAATGCATGAACTTGTCGATGTCGTCGCCGGTCTCACCGCCGAAAAGCCGGGCAAGCGAGCGCTGTTCGCTGCCCAGCAAATGCACCGCGAGCCGGTCGGCCCGCTGGGCGACCCGATAGGTGTGGTTCTTCTTGGACAGGCCGATCAGGAACCGGCGCGGCTCGATGCTGACCTGCGTCGCGAAACCGACCAGGCAGCCCGCGCGCCGGCCTTCGGCCTGCACTGTGACCAGCAGCACGGGGTAGTCCGCCGCCGCGACCACCGCGTCGAACACTGCGGTCCGGTCTTCGGTAGCCATCGGTCCTCCCAGCGTGATGCGACGTTCTCCGGATGCCCGCGCGATCGTCGCGCAAACATGCCGGGCCGAGCGGCGCAAACCTTCGACCGCGGCGGCAGATTCGTCTGAGACGCCGACGCCGACAAGGGTGGGTCGCCCGTGCGACGGCTGCGTAGACCAGCTTTCCGATCTACATCCCGTGGATGATAGTCCACCACAACGGCTTCCGCGCCGACACTGAAAATGCAGAGTGGCGATCGCCACATTGCGAGCCACCTGCGTTCACGTCCACACAGCGGCGTCGATCACGCGCCCCCGGTGCACGCGCCCCCGCCCGCGACCGGGGGCGCGTTCCTGCTCCTAGTCCACCGGTGCCAGGTACACGGGAAGCCTGGCATGTCCGTTGGAGATGAAGCTGGACACTGCGCCGAGTTCGGCGGGGCTCGCCGCCAGACGCAGCTTCGGGAAGCGCTGGAAGAGGGCAGGCAGGGCGATCTCGGCTTCCAGCCGGGCCAGCGGCGCGCCCAAGCAGTGATGCGCCCCGTAGCCGAAAGCCAGATGCTCCTTGGTCGGTCGCCGCACGTCGAACTCGTCGGCGGTGGCGCCGTGCAATTTCGGATCGCGGTTGGCCCCGGCGTAGGAGGCGAGAATCGGGTCGCCCTTGGCGATGCGCCGGCCGCCGATCTCGATGTCGTCGACGGCGAAGCGCAGCGGCAGGTGCGCCACCGGCGCCTCGTAGCGCAGCGCCTCTTCGATCAGATCGCTCCAAGCCGCACGCCCCTCGGTCACCTCCGCCCACTGCTCTTGATGGGTCAGCAGCGCGAAAACGGCTTGATCGAGCAGGTTCACCGTGGTCTCGTGCCCGGCGCTGATGACGAGCAGCAACGTGTCGATCAGCTCCTGATCGGTCAGCTGCGAGCCGTCCTCCTCGTCGCGATGCGCGATCAGCAGGCTGGTCATGTCATCACCGGGCGTCTCGCGCCGGTAGGCGACGAGTTCACCGAGGATCCGGTACATCTCCAGGTAATTCGTCTGTGACGCCTCGGGTCCGAGCGAAGTGTCGAAGATCCCGTCGACGCAGGTGCGCAAACCGGCGTTCAGGGATTCCGGTACGCCCATCAGCGCGCTGATGACCTGGATCGGCAGCGGGTAGGCGAAACGCTCCCTGAGGTCGACCGCCTCGCCCGCCGGGATCGCGGCGAGCTCGGCCAACAGGTCCGCGGTGATCTGCTCGATCAACGGGCGCATCGCCTGGGTACGGCGGTGGGTGAACGCGGGGGCGACCAGCTTGCGCAGCCTGCGGTGATCGGCGCCGTACGCGGTGAACATGTTGTTCACGGCGACCCACAGGAACAGCGGCCAATCCTGGGGTATCTCCCCGTTGATGAACGCGGGCCAGTGCTGCCTGGCGTCTTTCGACACCCTCGGGTCGGCCAGCAACTGCTTGAGCACCGCGGTGTCGGTGACCGACCATGCCCGCACGCCGCCCGGCAATTCGACGAGGGCCACCGGCCCGCGCTCCCGGATTCGTGCGGACTCGCCCTGGATGTCGGCGCCGGCCGGGTCGAGGACTAGGGGTTGTGTGTCCATCGGGACTCCTCAGAAAACAGTCAATGGAGGGGATTTGGGAAACACGACGGGTAGGGACACCAGGGCGCGATGGAATGGACCGGGCCGCCAGCTCAATTGGCCGGGCTCGACCGCCAGCTTCAATTCGGGCAGTGCGTCGAGGATCTGATCGATGGCGTCCTGGGCCAGCAGATACGCGGCCGACCGTGCGGGGCACGCGTGCGGCCCCACGCTCCACGCCAGGTGCGCACGGCTGTCGATACGTTGACCGACGCCGATCGCGGGATCGTTGTTGCAGCCCGCCATACTGATCAGGACCGGCTGGTGCGCGGGCAGCCAGACGCCGTCGATGAGGATCGGCTGCTTCGGATAGCTGACGCAGTAGTTGGCCATCGGGGGGTCGTTGAACAACACCTCGTCCAGGGCATCGCGCGTCGAGAGGCTGCCGCCGAGAAAGTCTCCCGCGAAGCGTTCGTCGGTGAGCATCAGCAGCAGCGTGTTGACGATGAGGTTCTGCTGTGGCTCGATGCCCGCGCCGTAGAGCGTCGCCAACTGGTGGATCATCTCCACGTCGTCCAGGCCCGCGGAGTGCCGCAGCAACCTGGAGGAGATGTCGTCGCCCGGTTCCTTCCGCTTCAACTGCACCAGTTCGAACAGCGCGTCGGTGAGCATCGCGTTGCCCTTGTCGGCGTTGACGCCCTCGAAGATGGCGGCCATACCGGTCGCGACCTGCTGTCCGATGTCCGGCGGGCAGCCGATCATCGCGTTGAGCACCGCAAAGCTGAGTGGAAACGCGTACTGGCTGATCATGTCCGCCGCGCCGTCCTCGCAGAACGCGTTGATCAGCGGAATGGCGATCTGCTCGATGGTTCCGTGCAGCGCGTGCAGATCGATCCCGGCGACGGCGGCGACGTTGGCCCGGCGATAGCGCAGATGTTCCAGGCCCGCGCTGCGCAGCGCGTTCGGCCGCCATTCCAGCATCGGCAAGACCGGGCACTCACCTGGAATGTCCTTCTGCCAGGTGCGGGGATCCGCCGGGAAGTGATCGGGATCGTTGAGGATGCGCAGCGCGGTGTGGTAGCCGATCACCAAAGTGGCGGGCACATTCGGCGATAACTCGACCGGAACGAGCGGACCGTACATGCGGCGCATTTCGCGGTAGGCCTTGTGCGGGTCCTGCGCGTATTCCTCCGAATACAGCGAATAGCGAGGACCGTCGGTGTCGATCGGCGAGCTGTGTCGAACGGGGCACCCGTTCGCAGCGGCGGACGGCGGGAAGTGTGGCGTGGTCAAAAGACAGAGCTCCAGAGAACAAGCAGTCGACGAACGCGTTCGCCGCGCACGTGCGCGCGCGACGCGGTGGGTCGACTCGATGCGTGGTTATCGGCGACAGGCCGGCGCGCACCCTCGTCGGCATGTGCGCAGGCGGCCTCTGAGCGGCTGCCTCCCTTCTGAATCGCGATCCCGCGTTCCTACCATCGCCGGACGGCTCGCGGCTAGGCCGGTTCGCTCCCCTGCTGGTCCGGGAAGACAGGCAATGGAGGGGATTCGGGGAAGACAATCGGCAGCGCGGTGAGCGAACGGTGAAACGGGCCCGGCCGCCAGGCCAGTTCTTCGGCGGGAACGGCCAGCCGCATCTCGGGCAACGCGTCGAGCAGCTGATCAATCGCGTCCTGGGCGATCAGATAGGCCACCGATCGGGCCGGGCAGGCATGCGGCCCGACGCTCCATGCGAGATGAGACCGGTTGTCGGTGTATACGCCCGTGTTGATCGCGGGATCGTTGTTGCATCCGGCCATGCTGATGACCACCGGCTGGTGCGCCGGTAGCCAGACACCGTCGATCAGGATCGGCTGACGTGGAAACGTGACGCAATAGTTCGACAGCGGCGGATCGGTGAACAACACCTCGTCCAACGCGTCCCGCGTCGACAGGCTGCCACCGATGATGCCGCCGGCGAACCGCTGGTCGGTGAGCATCAGCCGCAGGGTGTTGATGATCAGGTTCTGCTGCGGCTCGATGCCCGCGCCGTAGAGCATCAGCACCTGCTGGACCATCTCCGTGTCGTCGAAATCGACGGGGTGCTGCAATATGCGGGAGACGATGTCGTCGCCGGGCTGGGATCGTTTCAGCGCCACCAGTTCCGACATCGCGTCATTGAACATCGCGTTGCCCTGCTCGGCATCCACGCCCTCGAACATCGCGGCCAGTCCCATCGCCGCCCGCTGTCCGATGTCGGGTGGGCAACCGAGCATGGCGTTGATCACCGCGAACGACAGCGGGAACGCGTACTGCGCGATCAGGTCGGCCGAGCCGTCGCCGCAGAAGCTGTTGATCAGCGGAACGGCGATCCGCTCCACCGTGGCCTGCAGTGCGAATTGGTCGATCTCATCGATGCCCGCGACCGTGGCCTGCCGGTAACGGGTGTGCTCCGGGCCGGAGTTGCGGATCGCCGCCGGACGCCATTCCAGCAGCGGCAAGACCGGGCAGTCGCTGGGGACGTTCTTCTGCCAGGTCCGCGAATCGGCCGGGAAATGGTCGGGATCGTTCAGGATGCGCAAGGCGGTGTGGTAACCGATCACCAGCGTGGCCGGCACGCCGGGCGCCAGTTCCACCGGCACCAGCGAACCGTACCGGCGGCGCATCTCTCGATAGACACTATGGGGATCCGCGGCGAATTCATCCGAGTACAGCGCGACCCGGGGACCATCGGGGCCGACCGGTGAGCCGTGCCGGACGGGGCAGCCGCCCGACGACAGCGCGGACGATGACGAGGACTGTGGGGTGGTCAAAACGTGACTCCAAAGACGGAACGTTCGACGAGCAGGGTAGGCGCATGACACGTGCCCAGCCGGAGGCCGGGTCGTCGTGCGGACGTGGCTGGATCCGACTCTACGCCGTAATCCACTGGGGCACAGCATATCTCGTGCGCGAAATCGAGGCGATCGGGTGTCGGCGGACACCCTCTCCACCCGCGGCGGAACACCGCGTATCCGCGAGGGATACGCGGGTGATCGAGTCCTGCACGGGACGAACGAACTCCGCTGCCGACAGGTGTGATCGCAAAGCCCGTACGGGCCGGACTACTCCGCAGCCTCCAGGAACACCGGCAGCTCGGAGTGACCGTTGGAGATGAAGCTGGGCACGGGGCGCAGCTCGGACGGGTCGGCCGCCAGGCGCATGTCCGGGAAGCGACGGAAGAGCGCCGGGAGGGCGATCTCCGCTTCCAGCCGGGCCAGCGGCGCGCCCAGGCAGTGGTGCGCTCCGTAGCCGAAAGCCAAATGCTCCTTGACCGACCGACGCACGTCGAACTCGCCCGCGGTGGCGCCGTGCACCTTCGGATCGCGGTTGGCCGCCACGTAGGAGGCCAGGATCGCCTCACCCTTGGGAATCCGGACGCCCGCGATGTCGATGTCCTCGACGGCGTAGCGCAGCGGCAGGTGCGCGACCGGCGCCTCGAAGCGCAGCGACTCCTCCACCACATCCGACCAGGGGGTCCGGCCCTCCACCACGTCGGCTCGCTGATCCGGGCGAGTGAGCAACGCGTAGATGGCCTGATCGAGCAGGTTCACCGTCGTCTCGTGCCCGGCGTTGATGACCAGCATCAGCGTGTCGACGAGTTCCTTCTCGGCCAGCCGCGAGCCGTCCTCCTCGTCCCGGCTGGCGATCAGCACGCTCGTGATGTCGTCGCCGGGCGTCTCCCGACGGTATGCCACGAGTTCGCTGATCAGCCGGAACATCTCGAGATAGTTGGCCTGGGCCGCCTCCGGCCCGAACGAGGTGTCGAAGAACCCGTCGACGCATTTCCGCACGCCGGGGCCCAGATGTTCGGGCACACCCATCAGTTCGGTGATGACCTGGATGGGCACCGGGTAGGCGTAGCCCTCACGCAGGTCGACCGCCGTGCCACGCGGGGTCGCCGCGAGGCGGTCGAGCAGCTCGGCGGTGATTGCTTCGATGCGCGGTCGAAGCGCCACGGTGCGACGGTGCGTGAACGCGGGCGCGACCAGCTTGCGCAGCCGCCGATGTTCGGCGCCGTAGGCGGTGAACATATTGTCGACCGCCACCCAGGGGTGCAGCGGCCACTCCTCGGTGATCTCGCCGTTCATGAACGCCGCCCAGTGCTGCCGGGGATCCTTCGACACGCGGGGGTCGGCCAGCAGGCTCTTCAGCACGACGGCATCGGTGATGGACCACGCGGGCACCCCGCCGGGCAGTTCCACCAGGGCCACCGGCCCACGCTCGCGCAGCCGCGCAGCCTCGCCTTGGATATCGGAACCGGTCAGGTCCAAGACAATCGGCTCTTGCGACATCGGACGCTCTCCTTACACCAGGTTCAACGGAGGGGACTTGGGGAAGACGACCGGCAGGGCCGCCAACGCCCGGTGGAAAGGGCCGGGACGCCAGACCACTTCGTCCGCGGGTATGGCCAGCCGCATTTCGGGGAGAGCGTCGAGGAGCTGGTCGATGGCTTCTTGGACGACCACGGACGCCACCGACTTCGCGGGGCAGGCGTGCGGTCCGACCGCCCACGCCAGATGCGAGCGGTTGCCTGCGCGGTCACCGCCGCGGATGGCCGGGTCGTTGTTGCAGGCGGCGAGACTCACCAGCACCGGCTGGTGCGCGGGCAACCAGGTGTTGTCGACCAGGATGGGTTGCCGCGGATAGGTGATGCAGAAGTTCGCCATCGGCGGGTCGTTGAACAGCACCTCGTCCAGCGCGTCGCGCGTCGACAGGCTGCCGCCCAGAACGTCACCGCCGAAACGGTCGTCGGTGAGCATCAACAGCAGCGTGTTGGTGATCAGGTTCTGCTGTGGCTCGATCCCCGCACCGTAGAGGCTGATCAGGTTCGAGAGCATTTCCTCGTCGTCGAGCTTGGCCGGGTGATGGGCCAACCGGGACGTGACGTCGTCGCCGGGCTCCGCGCGGCGCTGGTGGATCAGCTCCATCAATGCCTCGGAGAGCATCTGCATGCCCTTGGCCGCCTCGACGGTGTCGAACAGCATGGCCATACCGGTCGCGACCCGCTGCCCCAGTTCGGTGGAGCAGCCGACGATCCGGTTGAGCACCTCGAAGACGAGCGGGAACGCGTACTGCGTCACCAGATCGGCGGAGCCCTTCGCGCAGAAGGTGTTGATCAGCGGAATGGCGATACGCTCGACCATCGAGTGCACCTCGTGCAGGTCGATGGCGTCGATGCTGGCGGTGTAAGCGCCCCGGTAGCGGGCATGCGCGGCGCCGCTGTTGCGGAGGGCGTTCGGGTACCACTCCATCATCGGCCGGATGGGCGAGTCCTCGGGAATGTTCTTCTGCCAGATGCGGGGATCGGCGGGAAAGTGCTCAGGATCGTTCAGGATCCGCAGGGCTTCCTGGTATCCGATCACCAGGGTGGCGGGGACTCCGGGCGACAATTCGATCGGGACCAGCGAACCGTGGCGCCTGCGCATCTCCCGGTAGACCCCGTGCGGGTCGGCCGCGAATCCCTCCGCGTACAGCGGGATCCGGGGGCCGTCGGTGTCGATCGGCGATCCGTGCGCGACCGGGCAGGCGCCACTGGATAGGTGCGCGGGGTAGGTCGAGGACTGCGGCGTGGTCAAATGCGCGACTCCAAACGGTGGAACAAGAATTCGACTAGCGTGATCAGTGAGCGCAGGCAAGTGCCCCGGTCACGCGCGTCCAGCGTCGTCAGCGGTGTGCCGGGTTCCAGATCGAGGGCATCGCGCACCTCGTCGAGCGGGTAGGGGCGCGCTCCTTCGAACTGGTTGACTGCCACCGAATACGGGACGCCGCGCTCCTCGAGCACCGACAGCACCTCGTCGGACTTCTCGATGCGACGGGTGTCGACAAGCACGAGCGCGCCGAGCGCACCGCGAGCCAGCTCCTCCCACAAAGGGACGAAACGCTGCTGCCCCGGCGTGCCGAACAGGTAGAGGGCGAGTTTGGGACTGAGCGTGATGCGGCCGAAGTCCATCGCGACCGTGGTCTGCGACTTGCCGGGCAGCCCGGCCATATCGTCCACGCCGACGCTGGCCTCGGTGATGGTCTCCTCGGTGCGCAGCGGCTTGATCTCCGAGACGCTGCTCACGAACGTGGTCTTGCCGACACCGAAGTTGCCGGCCACCAGCAGTTTCACCGAGCGGGTCACGGTCTCCGGCACGTAGTCGACGGCGCGATCAGACGGCGAGAGCACGGAGCCCATTGAGTACCTCCTCCAGCAGAGCGATCTCCGGCAGGGACTCGGCCGGGGTGGGGGTGACCAGGTGCCCGCCGTCCATCAGATCGGACGTGACGATCTTGACGACGGACGGCGGCAGGTCGAGGTACGCCGCGATCTCGGCGATCGACAGCGCACCCCGACGGCTGCACAGGGCCATGACCCGGCGCGCATCGGGCGACGCGCCGGGGAGTGGATCTTTGGCGGTCAGGACCAAAGTGACCAGGTCCAGCTCGCGAGTGGGACGCGTACGCCCTCCGGTGCGCACATAAGCCCGGACGAGGTCCGGGTCGCGCCGCGGCTTGCTCATGACGGCACCTCGCGCTTGCTCGGCTCCGTGATGCCCAGCGGCGCAGTACCTTTGACTCGCTCGCTGCGCTCGATCATGGCATTTCGCTGCCGTCTACGCGCCTGCGCGGCTGGCTGCCGAGCTCGCGCCCGACCCGGCCTGCGAGCTCGTTCATCCGGTGTGCGACGAGGCCCACATCGATGTCGTTGGTGGTCGCGACGCCCAGTAGCGCGCCCTCCCCCGCCGCGGTGATGAGGATCATGCCCTGGTCGTACTCGGTCATGTTCTGCCGCACGCCGTTGGTGGAGTCGCCGCAGAACTCACCGAGCGCCTTGCCGAGTGAGCGCAGGCCGGAGGCCGCCGCGGAGAAGCGTTCCGCCTCGTCGCGAGCGATCCCCGCGGAGTGCGCGATCCGCAGGCCGTCGTCGGACAGCAACACCGCGAACCGCACACCCGGGATACTGAGATCTTCGAGTAGCCAGCCCAGTTTGTTGCTGCTGTCGGTCACGGGTGTGGCCATCAGGATGTCATCCCTTCCGTGTCATCAGATGCGGCGGCGCGGCCGCTCTTGGAGCCGGTATGCCAAGCTGCGGCGACCTCGGGGCGAGCCAGCCCCGGTTCGGTGCGCGGCCCCACCGGGGCTAGCGCGACCGTCCTGCGTCGCCGCTTGGGTAACCCCCCGCTGGTGATCTCGCTCACCGTCAGCGAATGCTCGTCGTCGCCGGGCTGCTCGCTCGGCGCGGCGGGCGCGGGAACCGTTGCCGGCTCCGGTTTTGCCTCGGTCACGGGCGCGACCTCCTGGACGTTCTGCGGTGTGACCAGCAGCGACTCCGGGATGTAGACCATCGCGCGCATGCCGCCGTAGACGTTCGGGCCATCGATGTAGACGGTGAAACCGTAGCGGCGGGCCAGCGCGGCGATACCCGGGAAGCCGACCTTCGGCGAAGGGCCGAGCTGGTGGATGTCGACGGGCCGCTCGTGCGCGAGCACTTGGCGAGCCTCCTCCATCTGCTCGGCGTTCATCCGCACGCCCGCGTCATCGATGATGACGGTGTCGCCGTGATGGCCCTCCTGGAAGTTGACGTCCACGTAGGAAGTCGGCGGGGAGTACCGCAACGCGTTGTCCAGCAGGGTCGCCAGCGTGTGCACGAGCGGTTCCACCGCGCGGCTGATCACGACGCGGTCGAGCTGGTTGGGTCGCACCCGCAGGTATTCGCGGACGCGGCCGATGGCGCCGCCGACCACGTCGGTCAGCGTCTGAGCGGGCCAGCGACGGCCGGGCAGGCCACCGCAGACGATCACGTAGGACTGCGCCTGGCGGATCATCTGCTGCACGGTGTGGTCGATACGGGTGAGCGTTTCGTACACCTGGTCGTCGCGATGCTCACGCAGCGCGGCGCTCACCACCTGGCTGACGTCCGCGCCGAGGCTGACCACGGAGGTGCCGAAGGAACGGACGGCGGCGCTGGTCGCCTGGCGCGACGCCGAGGCCACCTCGTTGCGCGCGGCCTCTTCGGCGGCCTTGATCGCCTGCTGCGCTTCGTTGTTGGTCAGGTCCCTGGTCTCCGAGCGGATGAGGCTCAGATCGTCGGCGTACCGCTCGGAGATCCACCGCAGGATCTGCGCGAGCCGCGAATTCTCCATGCCCGCCTGGACTTCGACCGGGGGAACCTGCGACTCGAACCGGCGGATCGATTCGGCCACCGCGGGTAGCGTGGTGGCGGCGAACCGCTCGAGCGTGTCCTCTGTCGCGCGCTGTTCCCTGGTCAGGGCCTCGACCTTGGCTCGCTGAGCCTTGGCATACTGCACTGCGTACAACGCCCCCGCTACGGCGATCACCAAAGCGGCGGCGAGGATCCATGAAAGCACCACGGCGATATCTTGATTCATCAGTTCTTTCGTCGTTGACTGGTCTCGAGGAATCGGCCCACTGCCATCCTGCTTCGCTCGCCTTCCCTCGCCTGCCGACCATGAACGGACCGGTCGGTGGGGTCCGCGTCGGAGTACCGGAAACCCCGCGGCGGCACCGGCACTCGCCGAGAGTGCCTACCGCACAGTGCCCGCAGGACAGGCGATTACATGTCAATCGCCGACCGCCCGGATCGTATCCGAACGGTAACCAGAACCCGACCATTCGCACATTAGCAGCATTCCGGAGAAGTCTCTGCCGATCCCACCGACACTTTCGGTTTCCCGGAGCTGGGACGATACGTGCCGCCGATCGCGACATTGCTGCGCAATACTGTTGGGCTGCCATACAAGCCGTACCCCGTTTGCGCTGCATACGGAACCGCAGGTCAGGTGGACTTCGGCGGAGGCGGGCCACCGCTGTCGACGGCGGCGGCTCCCGGCGGCCGGAACCGCCCAGTGGAATGGACGCTCACTGACACATCAACAAAAGTATTGCCGGGCTCTGGAATTCGACTACGAAGGGTTGTGTTCACCTCGGGGCCGAGCGTCCGCGCCCTCACAACGGGGCGGACCAGCGGTACCGGATACCATGCGCCCATGGCAAAGCTGAAGGTCTCGGTCGACGTCCCGATCTCGCCGGAGGAGGCCTGGGCGCACACCTCCGACCTCGCCGAACTCGACAAATGGCTGACCATGCACGAAGCCTGGCGCGGCGAGGTGCCCACCGAGCTGACCGTCGGCACCCAACTGGTCGGCATCGCCTCGGTGAAGGGGCTGCGCAATCGGGTCACCTGGACGGTTCGGGCCGCCGAGCCGCCGAGCCGCCTGCATCTGACCGGCGCGGGCAAGGGCGGCACCAAGCTGGGCCTGCAACTGCTCGTCGCCCCGAAGGGCTCGGGCTCGGAGGTCACCGTCGACATCGAACTCGGCGGCGCGCCGCTGTTCGGCCCGATCGGCGCCGGGGTGGCCCGGGCGGTCAAGGGCGATATCGAACGCTCCCTCGACCGCTTCATCGCACTTTACGGCTGACCCCGGCCGTCATCCGCCCAAGGCATCGAAGACTTCTTCGGCCCGGTCGCGGGTGCGATACATCTGCCACGCCGTCTCGGCCAGCTCGTCCGGATCGAGGGTGTGACCTTCCGGGCTGCCGAAACGCGCCGGGTCGGCCGTGACCATGGTGTGGATGTCGCCGCGTTCGACGAGTCCGCCGATGGTGAGGGTGCCCACGTAGACGTTGCGTCCCGTCAGCGCCGCGTTGAGGGTGAGGGCGTAGTTGCGCAGCGCGGCGGTCGCGAGGGCGAGGTGGCCGAGCATGGGCATGGGGCGGACGCTGGACAAGCCGCCGGCGAAGAACAGAGCGCCGTTCCCGCGATCGAGCATGCCGGGCAGCATTTCAGCCACCACGTCCACCGCGGGCCACACCCACTCGAAGGCCGTTCGCGCCGTGGCGGAATCGATGTCGGTGATCGGCACGGGCTGCTGCGTCGGCCCCGGCCCGTAGTAGACCGATCCGATCGGACCTTCGCGGCGGATGTCGCCGAGTACCGCGGCGAGCCGCGAGCGGTCGGTGACATCGGCGACGTGGGCGGTGGCGTCGATGCCGCGCGCCGCCAGGTCCGCGAGGTATCCGGCGTGCCGCGCATCGCTGCGCGAGATCAGCGCCACGCGGAACCCTTCCCGGCCGAAGCGGCGGGCCATCGACATCCCGAGGCCGGGGCCGACGCCGACGATCACCGCTGTTCCATGGTCCGACATGTTCTCTCCTTAATCTGAGGCCCCCCTCGATTTCTCACCGTAGCATGAAATCGAGGGCGCCCTCAGATTTTGTAGGATGGCAGCGTGACCAAACCGCTGCGCCGGGACGCCGCCCGCAACCGGGAGAAGTTGTTGCGGGAGGCGGCCGACGTTTTCACCGAGCAGGGCCTCGAGGGTTCCCTGGAGGAGATCGCGCGGCGCGCGGGCGTCAGCATCGGGACGCTGTACAACCATTTCCCGACCCGCGACACCCTGATCGAGGCCCTCCTGCCGCCGCGACTGGCGGCGGTGGACGAGATCGCCGCCCGCGCTGCGGCCGAGCCGGACGCGTGGACGGCGTTCACCGGGTTCGTCGAAGACCTGCTCGGCAGGCTGACCGGCGATCGCGGGCTGCTCGAGGCGTTCACCGGAGACCATCCCGCGGCCGCTCGGCTGGCGGAGGCGTGCCATCGCGGAATGTCGCATCTGTCGACGGTTCTCGCACGCGTCCGGGAAGCAGGCGAGCTGCGCGCCGACGCGACCGACGAAGACGTCGTCAACTTGTTGTGGGCGCTGTCGCTGCTCGGGGAGACCACAGGCTCGCCGTCGTGGCGACGCGCTGCGGAGATCGTGTTCGACGGCCTCCGAAGCCGACGGTGAACACGCTCGGCGGTCCGGCTATGCCCGCTCGATGCCATGGTCCCGGGATCGCCTGGCAGAAGGGCGATCCCGGGACACCTACAGCTACGCGTGGACCACGGTCACCGCGTCGGCCGCCTCCGGGTTCTTCGGCTTGGTGCGCGGCAGGAAGAACGCCGGGACCAAGGTCAGCACGATCAACACCAGCGCCACCACATAGGTCTGGCTGAACGCATGCGCGGCCTGCTGCAGGCCGGTTTCCACTGTGCCCGGCGGAAGCTGGCTCGCCAGCGCCGGATCGAAGTTCGCCGCGATCGCCGGACGGGCGAGCGGCTCGTTGTTCAGCAGGTTCGTCAGCACCACCGACATGGTGGCCGTGCCGATGGAGCCCGCGGTCTGGTTGACGATGTTCATCAGGGTCGACCCCCGGGCCACCTGCTGGTGGGTCAGCGTCTGGATCGCCGCGGTCATGATCGGCATCATCGTGCAGCCCATGCCGAGGCCCATGACGAACAGGGCGCCGATCATGGGGAGATACGAGCTGTCCGCGTCGAGCTGGACGAAGTAGGCCGTCCCGATCGAGATCAGCGCGATACCGATGAGCACGATCTTGCCGGGGCCGATCTTGTCCACGAAACGGCCCGCGACCGGCATGCTGAGCATCGCGCCGATGCCCTGCGGCGCGAGCAGCAGACCCGCCTGCAGCGCCGACTCACCGCGCACCTGCTGCAAGTAGGTCGGCAGCAGCAGGCCCGCCCCGAAGAACGCGACGGCGAACAGCACCATCGTGAGCACCGCGAAGGTGAGCGCGCGGTTGCCGAACAGGTGCAAATCGATCAGCGGGTGCTCGGTGCGCAGCGCGTGGAACACGAACGCCGTCATCAGCAGCACGCCGATAGCGGCCGGGATCAGCACTTTCCCCGCGATCACCGTCCCCTCCTCCGGGATGGAGGAGACGCCGAACAGGAACAGCGCGAGGCCGGGCGAGGCCAGCAGCATGCCGATGAAGTCGAACGACTCCGACGGCTCCGGCTTGTCACCCGGCAGCACGACGACCGCGAGCACCAGGGCGACCACGCCGATCGGCAGGTTGATCAGGAAGATCCAGTGCCAGCTGAAGTTCTCGATCAGCCAACCGCCCAGGATCGGGCCGCCGATCGGGCCGAGCAGCATCGGCACGCCGAGTACCGCCATCACCCGGCCGACCCGATGCGGGCCCGAGGCGTGGGTCATGATCGTCATGCCCAGCGGCATCAGCATGCCGCCGCCGAGACCCTGGATCACGCGGAACGCGATCAGCGACTCGATGTTCCACGCCGTGCTGCACAGCAGCGAGCCGAGCACGAAGAAGACGAGGGCCATGATGTAGAGCCGCTTGGTGCCGAAGCGGTCGGCCGCCCACCCGGTCAGCGGGATCACGGTGGCCAGCGCGAGTGTGTAGCCGGTCATCGTCCACGCCGCGATGGCGTAGCTGGTGTCGAACTCCCGCTGGAAGGTCGGGATCGCGACGCTGACGACGGTGATGTCGAGAATCGACATGATCGCGCCGAGCACGACGACGCCCGCGATCTTGAAGACGGCCGCGTCGAGTTTGTCGGTCGTCGGGTCGGGCCCAGCCGCCTGGGTATCCGGAGGTTGTGTCACCGCTTGAGCGTGGCATCTCCGGGGCCACAACACCAGTCGATGGCGGTTCCTTGTGCCGAGAATTCGGCGAGCGCGGTCAACGCGGCCCGCGTCGCGCCCTCGCTCGCAGGTAGCAGAGGCAATCGGACCGCAGGGCTCGGTATGCGACCCTGCGCCGCGAGCACCGCTTTGATCACCGCGGGATTGGGTTCGGCGAACAGCGCGGCCGACAGCGTCGCGAGCCGGTGGCCCAGCGATCGAGCCGCGTCGAGCGGACCGGTGCGCCACGCGCCGACCAGCGCGGCGAACGACGAGGTGTGCACGGCTGCCGAAGCCGCGATCGCGCCGTCCGCGCCGAGGGCCAGCATCGGTGCGGCGAACAGGTCGTCACCGGCCAGCACCGCGAAGTCCGCGGGCCGGGCGCTCATGAACGCAATGGTGACGTCATCGATGGCCCCGACCGCGTGCTTCACCCCGATGACCCCGGGTATTTCGGCGAGCGCGAGCAAGGTGTCGAACCCGAGGGACAGGCCGGTCCGGTACGGGATGTGGTAGACGACCAGCGGCACGGGACCGGCTGCGGCGAGTTCGCGAAAATGCGCGAGCACCCCCGCCTCGGACGGACGCGTGTAGTACGGGACCACGGTGAGCGCCGCGGTGCAGTGGGGGTCGAGGCCGGCGAGCGCTTCGACGGAAGCCGCCGTCGAGTTCGATCCCACTCCCACGATCAGCGGCGCGTCGCGTTCCCGGCAGACGCGCCCGCAGACGGCGACCACCTGCGCGCGTTCCGCGGCCGTCAGGGTCGCGGGTTCACCGGTGGTGCCGAGCGCGACTATGCCGGTCGCGCCGTCGTCGAGGACCTCGCGGGCGAGCCGCTCCAGCGCGTCGGCGGCCAGCGCGCCGTCGGCGGAGAACGGCGTGACCAAGGGGACGAAGAGACCTGCGAGCGTCATAGGGACAAGCCTGAACGGACCGAACCATCAGATCCAGTTCACATTTCTGTCGCAGACCATAAGGTGAACTGATGCTTGATGTCCGCAAGCTGAGCTTGCTGCGCGAACTGGCGCGTCGCGAAACCATCGCCGCGGTCGCGGAAGCCCTCGCTTACACCCCCTCGGCGGTCTCCCAGCAACTCACCGCGCTGGAACGGGAGGCCGGTGTGCCGTTGCTGGCGCGAACCGGGCGGCGCGTCCGGCTCACCCCGGCGGCCGTGGTTCTCGTCCAGCACACCGAGCGAATCCTCGCGGTGCTCGAGCAGGCCACCGCCGATCTGGCCGCGACTCGCGCCGAACTGACCGGGACGCTGCGCATCGGCGCGTTCCCCACCGCCGTGCGGACCATCCTCTCTCCCGCGCTCGTCACGCTGAGCAGCGCGCATCCCAGACTGGAACTGCGGGTCACCGAACTGGATCCGGCGCTGGCGCCCGACGCGCTGCGTGCGGGGACACTGGATGTCGCGCTGATCCAGGAGTACGACTACGTGCCGGTTTCCGCCGATCCGGCCCTGCACAGCGAGCCGCTGTTCGAGGAGATCGTCTACCTCGCGGCACGTTCCACCGACTCGCTGTCGGCGCACCGTGAAAGCCCCTGGATCGCGAGCACTCCCGGCACGCTGTGCCACACGATGACCGTACGCGCCTGCGAAGCGGCCGGCTTCACACCCAGGATCCGGCACCACGCCGACGACTTCGGCACGGTCCTCGCGCTCGTGGCCGCGAGTCAGGGCGTCGCCTTGGTGCCGGAATTCGGCACCCGGGAATGTCCCGCGGGCGTCGTACTCGGCGCCCTGCCGACGCGACGGCGCACGCATCTGGCCTATCGCCGCGGCGCGGGCGATCATCCCGCGGTGCGCGCCGCACTAGCGGCGCTGCGCGAATCGGCGGGACGCTCCCCCGGCCGCTGAACCACTCAGCGCAACCGGTATCGACTGGTGGGCACCACATCCAGGTTCCGGTCGCCGCCGAAAGTCGCGACGCTGGCCATCAGGCGGTCGACTCGGCGGGCCAGCTCCGCCGCGTCGCCGCCGCTGCCATAGAAGGCGTGCGGATCGGTGAGGGCCTCGATCGGGAACAGCTCCTCCACGATCCCGGCGATCTCCGGCGCACCGGCCGTGGCGGGCCCCGTCACCAGATTCTGCACGTAGCCGAACGTCGCCTGGGTCTCGATGGCGATCGCGGTGTGATGGTTACGCCAGCGATCCAGCCATTCGGTGTGTGACAGGTCATCCGGTTCGCGCAGGAAAGCGATGTTCGACAATCCCGGCGCCCGCTCGTGTAATGCGGTGACCGGCGGCGGAATCGGCGTCGCCTCCTCGACGTGCCAGCCG
The DNA here is from genome assembly GCF_009829295.1 of Nocardia sp. CY15. NCBI lineage: Bacteria > Bacillati > Actinomycetota > Actinomycetes > Mycobacteriales > Nocardiaceae > Nocardia > Nocardia sp. CY15. The sequence continues at coordinate 9,692 of NZ_VUOT01000018.1, read as the reverse complement.
GCTACCCGCTCCGCCACGGCGCCGAGCGCCCGCTCGGCCGCCTCCGGCTGCGGTGTTCCCGCCCACCAGACGCTGACGACGGCCTGCACCGGCGCGTCGAACGTCGTGATCCGCAGCATCGCCATCTCGACCGCCGCGTCCGAGATGTTCGCCTGCACCGCGCCTGCACCGGACAGGCGAGACACCGGATCGGCGGTCAGCAGGTCGCCAACGCCCCACAGCGCATAGATCGTCTTCATCGGCGGGCCACTTTCTAGAACATGTTTCAGTCGCTGTGCGAGCCTAGCCGACCACGGCGGTTGGTCGCGGCGGCTCGGGGTAAACGAACCTCAGTCTTCTGAAGGTGGTGATCCGTGCGGACCATATCAACCGACATCCCCGCCCGGCTGGACCGCTTGACGTGGTCGAAGTGGCACTGGATGGTCGTGATCGGGCTGGGATCGGTCTGGATCCTCGACGGGCTCGAGGTGACCGTCGTCGGCAGTGTGGCCAGTAGATTGTCGGAACCGGACAGTGGCCTGAACATCACGGCCGCACAGGTTTCCGGCCTCGCCGCGGCCCTGTACGTCGCGGGCGCCGGCTCCGGCGCGCTCTTCTTCGGTTGGCTGACCGACCGATTCGGCCGGAAGAAGCTGTTCCTGATCACCCTCGCGGTGTACCTTTTCGCGACCGCGATGACAGCCCTGTCGTTCTCGATGTGGTGGTTCGTCTTCTTCCGCTTCCTCACCGGTTTCGGCATCGGCGGCGAATACGCGGCGATCAATTCCGCCGTCGACGAGTTGATCCCGAAGAAATACCGCGGACGCATCGACATCGTCATCAACGGCACCTACTGGCTCGGTGCCGTCGGCGGCGCGTTGCTGTCCATCATCGCGCTCAACACCGATCTGTTCCCGCCGAATGTGGGCTGGCGGTTGACCTTCGCGCTCGGCGCCGTGTTCGGTCTGGTCATCCTGCTGGTGCGCAGGCATGTCCCGGAGAGCCCCCGCTGGATGTTCATCCACGGACGCGAGGACCGAGCCGAACAAACCGTCGCCGCGATCGAGGAGGAGGTCCGGGCCGACACCGGCACGGCGCTCGCGGATGTCTCCGATCAACAGATCCGGATCAAGCAGCGGCGCACCATCTCCTTCCGGGAGATCGCGGCAGTGATGGTGCGGCACTATCCACGGCGCAGTGTCCTCGGGTTGTCGCTGTTCATCGGGCAGGCATTCCTCTACAACGCCATCACGTTCAACTACGCGCTCATCCTGTCCAGATCGTTCGGCATTCCGGACGATCGGGTCGGCTACTACTTCGCGGTCCTCTGTTTCGGCAACTTCCTCGGTCCGCTGCTGCTGGGCAAGCTGTTCGACACGATCGGGCGCAAGCCGATGATCGCGGGCAGCTACCTCGGATCGGCGGTGCTGTTGCTGGGCACCGCATGGCTTTTCGCGGGCGGCCACCTGACCGCGACGACCCTCACCGCCTGCTGGACCGCCGTGCTGTTCGTCGCCTCGTGCGGCGCCAGCGCCGCCTACTTGACCGTCAGCGAGATCTTCCCGATGGAGACTCGCGCCATGGCCATCGCCTTCTTCTATGCGATCGGGACCGTCGCGGGCGGCGTCGCGGGACCGTTGGTGTTCGCCGAATTGTCCTCCGACGGAGACCTCGGGAAGACCGCCTTGGCGTTCACCATCGGCGCGCTCGCCATGTTCGCGGCGGGTTTGGTCGAACTGGCCTACGGCGTACGGGCGGAAGGGCGGTCGCTCGAGGAGCTGGCCGAGCCGCTGAGCGCTATGCGGGAGCCGGACGCGGCGCAGGCCGCTCAGCCGCCGCCGAGGGGGTAGGGACGACACCGCGCCGTGTCCTCGGCGCTCGCCCGGCCGCAGCCGTAGATCATCACGGGTTCGGCGTTGGTCGAGGGATCCCAGATCTGCTCCACGCTGAGCATGCCCACCCACTTGTCGTGCGCCACCCGGCCGGCGTGGGCGCCCTGACTGACCGAGAAGTCCAGCACGCCACTGCTGGACTCGATCACCGGATGCCGGGGCAGGTCACGCAGGGCGGCCCACACCGCGGCCGCGCTGATCGGGATCGGCTCGGTCCAGACCCCGGACACGGCCGGGGCCAGTGCTTGTACTGCCCGTACGAACAACCCGACCGCGTCGTAGGCCAACGCGACCCGCTCCCCCAGCGGATGCAGCTGGACACGCTCGCCTAGCGGCTTGTCCGCCTCGGCGCAGGCGTTCCAGCTCGGGATGTCCGGGTCCACGGTGGTGGCGAGGTGGTAGAACTCGACCCGGCTGCGGAATCCCTGGCCTTTGTTCCGGCAGGTCACCAGGCTCGCTTTGGCCACGTAGACCAGCGGGCGCGCACTGTTGGCCGCCCTGCGCCGGTCCACGCTGGCCATGAACCGGTTGACCGAGTCGTCCGCGATCAGCATCACCCGCTGGTCGCCGCACGCTTTGTTGAGGCTCTGCAGGAAGTCGGGGAACTCCGAATCCCGGCCCGCGAAGAACAGCACCTCGTCGCATGCGTCGGTGTTGTCCGACCCGGTGAAGGCATCACGCTGGTCCCAGGAGCCGTCCCAGATCGCCCGGCCGTCGGCCGCGAGGATGTGCAGGTCCGCAGCCATGTTCTCGGTGTAGAGATCGGTCGGGTCGGGCCGATGGTAGATCCGGACGCCGCGCCCGGCCAGCCCGGGAAGGGAGTTCAGGTACTGCTTGATCATGTCGGCGATCGCGTGGTTCGGCGGGGCGATCTGGAAGTACAGCGGCGAGGACAGCACCATCTCGTCGGCCGACAAACTGGGCGCCACCATCGGAATGCCGAGGCCGGTCAGCGAGTTGATCATCCCCAGCGTCGCGATCCGGCTCTGATCGAGCCCGATCGCGCCGACGATGCTCGGCTCCGCCTCGATGAGCGGCGTCAGCAGCTCGACGACTTGGAGACCCTGCAGATTGGCCGGACCGGTATTCGCGAGCAGCAGCCGGATCAGCGGGACCGTGTCGGGCGTGACGGCGTCGGACAACGCGACCGATTCGAGCGCGTTGTACTGAGCCAGCGCCAAGCCCTCGATGTCCTCGCTCTGCGCGGGGTAATCGCCCGGAACGCCGGTCAACTGACCGAAATAGACGAGGGTGAACAGCGGCCGCGCCGGCTGCTGTTCGGCCAGCCGCTCGGCCAGCAGGTTCTGCTTGTACACCCGCCGCTGTGCTTCCACCAGGCGGCGACTGCCCGGTTCGTCGCGCGCGAACAGGAAGCCCCGCCCGCCGGAGTCGGGATCGTCCGGGTCGTATGCGCTGAAACCGACGCAGTTGCCGTCCGTACCGGGGACGACGCGCACCCACTCGACGGCCGTTCCGGTGGCGCACACGGGTTCCCCCGCGTGCCACGGCCGCCAGGTCGCGAACCCGCCCGCCGCCACCGCCAGCACCGCCACCAGGAACACCACGCTCGCCGACAACGCCCGTCGTGCCCACCACGGCGGCGCCGGGACCTCGATCCGGCGGAACGGGTCCGCCTCGTCGTCGTCGGAGCCGGTCGCGGGCACGGCGAACCACAACTGCCAGGCCCGCGGGCGCTGCCGCTGCCGCGCGACGGGCAACTCCTCCACCCAGATCTCGTACAACCGCCGCACCCGGTATGCGGGTCGCGCGGTGACGCCCGACGGCGCTGTCCGCGTGCCTGCCACCACCAGCAGCGGGTCGTCCTTGCCGGTCTCGTTGCGGATGTCGTTGATCAGATCCAGCAGCCGTGGACCGGCTTCGCCGTCGAGAGCGCGCAGGATCACGACCGGATAGGTGGTGCGCCGTGCGGCGCCGATGCTCCACCATCGACGGCGGTAGGCGACCCGCAGGTCTTCGAGAAAGGCATGCACCAGCAGCTTGGCCAGATGCTCGGCGTGCTCTTGGCGGCGGGCGCCCTCGGTGAGACGGTGGGCGAATCCGACGAACTGGCTGGACTGTTCCGGCGCGAGATACTGCTGGCGCATGAACCACCGGAACTCACGTCCCACGCCGGGAATCCGCCCGCCCGTGCGCGCCCGGAACACCGCCGTGGGCAGAACGATACGCAAAACGCCCAACAGGATTCGTTGTACCGTGCCCACCGTGGCCTGGGCTTCGCCCAGCAATTCCTCGCCCCAACGGCCGAAGTCCTTGCGCAACAGCGACGCCAGTTCGTCGAGTTCGTTGTCGGAACTCAGTTTGCGCGCCATCAACCATTCGGCCAACCGGTAGCGCCGGAAAGGCAATGGGCGCAGACGCCCGAAGCGGTCCGCCGACAACCCCTTGCACATGTTGTAGAGCAGTTGCCGCAAAACGGTCAGGCCCGGCGTGGTGTCCTCGACCAGCGAGCTGCCCTCCGGCAAGGGGTCGAGGACGTCCACGTCTACGGCCACGTGCACCGCGCCGCCGAGTGCCGAGCCGAACATGTCCAGGCATGCCTCGACATTGGTGAGGTCACCACAGAGACCCACCATCGGCAGCATCCGCTCCCCGCGCGGCGGTCGCCGCACCAACCAGCGCAGCAGGTCTTCGAGCACATCGACTCCTCGGAAGGAGACAGCTCTGGTGCCGGACATGACGCCCCCGTGTCCTCGGCCGATTCTGACCACCCATTGAAGCAGACGCCAAACCTGTTGGGGCTCCGAGACACGAGCGCCGACGGTTCGGCGGGAAGGCAGTAGGCAACCACGTGGACGGCACACCGAACGAGCCCCGCAATTCGCGAGACTCGTTCGGGGCGGGCGTCTTCGACGATTCGGCGGAACTCGACCGAACCTTCCATTTCGAACGGCTCGAAGATGTATGTCGCAGAGGCGCTCAGCGAATTTTGTGGCCCTCGTGCTGTCGTGCGCATGCCACGACAAGCGATTTACGTCACCGGCACGTCGGCGCGGCGTTTCCGGCCCTGCGGCGCAAACACTTTCACGGGCGGTATTCGGACTACGGCGCTATAGAGCAGCGCACAGCCCGCAAATACGCGCCGATGCCGCGGCCGCCGATGCCGGCCCGCACACGGCGTTCGTCGCGTACCCTCCGCACGTCGCGAAAGGTGGACGAACCCGCCGGTTCGGGTCAGTTGTGCCGCGGGTCCGCGGCGGAGGTGTGTGGCCGGGTGATCCGGCGATGGGCCATGACTTCGGCCCACCAGCCGCTGAGCGGGCTCGGGTCGGGCCATACGATCCGATCTCGTTCTTCGTCGTCCGCGGCGACGGGCGCTTCGGGCTTCTCGATCACGATGACGTTCCTCTGCGCTGGTGCACGTAGTCGTACACATTCTTGCGGAGAGCCCTCGTGTTCGTGCGCCGCCGGTAATCAGCGACAGAGCGCTTCGAATCGGCTGAACGTCGAGCAGCGCGGGTTCCTCGCCCCGTTTATCGGACGACCGCGCTGTCGATCCGATACCTCCACATTTACCACAGCCCACCTGAAACAAACCGATCTTTTCGGTTTACGATCCGGACACCAAGCGGTTGCTTGGGTGATTGCGGCCCGCTGAACAGTAAAAACGGACATTAGAACAGCTTTATTACACGAAACCGAAAAAGAGCAGGACGCCGAAAATCGCTCACCGCGCCGGGCTCGAGGCGCCCGCCCTCCGACCGCGTTGAACTCCTCGATCCCCGGCTTCGTGGCGGCCGACCGCCCTCCTCGCGGTCGGCCGCGTTCGGATCGGCGAAGTTCGCCGGCGCCCGCGGCCTGCGGCGCCGGCCCCACCTTTCGCAGGTGGCCGCTCCTCAATGGCCGAACGATTGCCGAACCGGGCAGCGTCGCGGGGCCAACTCTCGCGGATTGATCCCGAGTGGTGACCACCCATCGGCGAGCGGCGCTCATCAACCATCCCCCGAACCTCACCCACCGGCGCTCCGAGCCGATGGAAAGTTGGCCGAAACCACTTCGCGCACAACGAAACAGCAGAATGATCACGATTCCGTACACCGTGCCCGCAGATCCGGGTGCCCTGATTCGGCACGACACGCCGGGGTACTCACCCACTGTGGTTCGCCGAATCGAAGCCTTCGGGACACACGACGAAGTCACTCGAGCGCGAATTTCCCGGGCCGAGCGAACGCTAGACGTTTGCCGAAGCTCCCGAGCGAGAGCGTCCATGGCCAGGGAAACCAGGTGATACCGATGGCGGACCTCCGGCGGATACTCTCGAAGCACGGCCCCTTCGCATCGGTCTGTTTCGACACTTCCCACGACACCGAGGGCGCGGGCGGTCCGTCCGAGCTGCATTGGCGCTCGATCGACGCCGAGCTGGACCGCAGCGGGGCCCGGCCACGGATCCGGCGGCTGCTGGCCCAGGCGATCACCCTGCACCCAGCGGCGCGAGGGCGCTACGGCAGGCTGCTCATCGCCGACGAGACCGAGGTGCTCGCCGACGAACGCTTGCCTTGGCCACCGGACACCGAGACCGTCCGGGTTTCGCCCCTTCCCTACCTGCTACCCCTCATCGAGATGCAGGCCGAGAAGGTCCCGCATGTCGTCGCACTCGTGGACCGGGTGGGCTCGGAACTCTATTCGCTCGACGGTCATGGCAGCGAACTGGAGGAATCCCTCCGGTGCCTGGACCAGCCGGTGCCCGAGCTCCGGCGCGACGACCGGTCTCGTCGTACGATTCGCCACCGCGTCGAGGACACCGCGCATCGCGACATTCGCCAGTTCGCGCATGAACTGGACCGGCTGGCCGACACCGTGCACGCGGAAGTGGTCGTGCTCGCCGGAGAAGCTCGGGCTCGCGCGCAGCTGCGCGCGGCGTTCGACGCGAAGGGCCGGGACGTCATCGAGGCCCGATCCGGCACGCTGACACCGGCTTCGGACCCGAAGGCCCTCGACGCGGAGGTTCGCGACATCCTGCACCGCGTGGTGGCGCAGCGACGCCGTCGGGTGCTCGAGCGCTTCACCGCCGAGATCGAGCGCCCGGACGGCCTGGCGGTGGCCGGGCTGGCCGCGACCACGACCGCGTTGCGCGCCGCCACCGTGGAGCGACTACTGCTGGACCGCACGGCGCTGGGCGACCGCTTGGTGCTCGCCGGTGCCGCGCCGAACTTCGTGATCGGCTCGGCCACGAACGGCTCGACCGGTGAGATGCGCCGCGCCGACGAAGCCCTGCCGGTGGCCGCGTTGGCCATCGGGGCCGAGATCACGCTGGTCGACGCCGTGGCCGGCCTGCGCGACGGGGTCGGCGCCGTGCTGCGCGGCCACTAGGCCGGAATCGCGTCGTGCCGACGATCCGACATCACGACTTCGGGACGCGCTCGTGCAGAGTCAGCAGCATGTGGTCGAAGGCGGTCTGCACCGATGGCGGAGCCGGGGGCAAGTCGTCGATCTCGGCGATGAGCTGGGCGGCCAAGTCGCGCAACTTGACGTTGGTCTCCTGCGAACGCCACTGCAAGACGTGGAAGGCCTGGTCGGCGTTGATCCGGTAGATCCGCATCAGCACCCCCTTGGCCTGCTCGATCAGTGCGCGTGCCTCGAACAGTTTCGGCAGGGTGCCGTCGAGGAGATCCTGCCGCTCCTCGGCGATCGTGGCCGTCAGGTCCACGTAGTAACCCGCGGTGCCGACTACGGTGCCGTCCTTGTCGGTCATCGTGTCGCCCAGCACGATGACGTGGTGCGGCGCACCGGCGGTGTCGATGATGCGGTGGCGGCTGCAGAACGGTTCGGCGTTGCGAACCGACTTCTCGATCGCCTCGGCGACGTGATCCCGGTCCTCGGGGTGTTTGTGCGCGAGCAGCAACTCCGTCGTCGGCGTCACCGTGTCGGGCGCGTAGCCGTGCATCGCGGCGACTTCGTCCGACCACTCCCACCGCTGATCGGCGAACCAGAACCGGAAGCTTCCCGTCGTCTGGGGCGTCCCCGCCCCGACCACCCGGGCTACCGCTCCTTCAGCCGTGTCCACGATTCGGTCGCCCGATTCGTTCATCGCGTCAGTATGCTCCTACCTGCAGCGTCTCACCGTGAATCCCGCCGATCGAAGCGCAACGTCCCGACCGCTCACCTCCCGAGGTGACAACATCATCTTATTCTGCGGTGGACGCGGTTCACGCCGAGTAACACCAGAACTCGGCTATTGCCCGAGCGGGGTCTCCGCACCCGGATCGCGGCACCGACGACGACAGTGGCGACCGGCCCCTCGCATCGGTACGCGGCGCGCCGGATGCCCGCGCACGTGCTGCCGGGTAACTCATGACGACCCCGACGTGGTGGTCGGGCCGGAGTCGGGAGTCCCGCGCCGAGCCGCACCATGCGCCGTACGCCCGGCCGCGATGGTGATGGCGGCGGTTCTCACGACGCGGCGGTTCTCACGACGCGGAACAAAGGCCGCGTGCGTCGATCTCGTTGACAGCCGCCGCGGCTCGTGCCGCCGCACCCCGGGTATGCCACCACCGCCAGCGATCCGTATCCAGCGCCCGCGCCCGCTCCACGAGCGCGGGCCAGCCGTCGAGGTCCGGCCGGCGGTCGAGGGTGAGCGCCATGCCCGCGGCGGCCAGAGCGCGACCGGTCGCGTGCTGCTCACCGAACGGGCGCTCCGCCGGGATCAGGATGGCCGGTTTGCCCGCGGCGGCGATGTCGGCGACAGCGCTCTGACCGGCGTGCGAGACGATCACGTCGGCCTCGCACAGCTGCGGCCACGGGTCGTCGACCCAGTCACCCGATCCGAGAGTGCGCCACCGGTATCGGCGGTGGCGCTGCGCGCACGCGCGAACCATCGCTGCGGTGAACGGTGCGCCACCTGCTCCCGCCAGTACCAGGACCACAGGGCGCTCGTCCCCGCGGACCGACCGGGCCGGCACGCGCTCGGCGAAGCGGGTGATGCCGCCGACGTAGTGGGTCTTGTCGGCATACGGGTGCAGCCACGACGGGTCGTAGAGCCCGCGCGGCCACGCCGCGATCAATCGTTCGGCGATGCGGTGCAGCATCTGATGTGCCGGGTCCGTCCGGGTACCCGGCAGCGCCATCGCCACGACCGGCACACCGTGCAACCTGGCCAGCAGCGCGACCTCCACCGACACGTCCACCACCAGGGCGTCGGGGCGGGTGTCGGCGATCCAGGCGGCGACCGCCGCCATCCGATCGGCGAGGCCGGGATCACGGCGTGGCACCCAGTGCAGCATCCCGCCCGCGGTCGGGTCGTCGGCTCCCGCGGCCCGGTCGCCTGCGGGCAACTCCACCGTGTCGTCGAAGCCTTGGTGGCTTGCCGGCGACAACGAGGACAGCGCGACGACCGGTTGATCGATGTGCGCGCGAATACACTGCGCTCGCAGCAGGTGCCCGCAGCCGTGGTGATGGATGTAGTAGCCGATCATGCCGCCCCCGGATTCGCCGACGGTGACCGCGCGCCGATCAGCGCGCGGAAGCGGCGGGGGTCGAGCCTGACAACCATGGCATCGGGCCTTCCGGGACTGAGGGCTGACGTGTGCCGGTTCTACCCAGGCAAATGTCTAGCAAACATTCATGAGTGCCGACGCGGCATGGAAGGCACGAGGTCGACCGCCCAGCATCGGCGGACCTGGGCACAGGCCCGCGAACCAGCCGAGATGCGCGGGCGTGGCCACCGCGACACCTCCGCTCGAGCCGCCACGAGAGTGAGCCTTCACCCGAGGGCGGATAGGCTTACGGACGTGGCGGGGGCGGGGGGGTGTGGCCCCGCCCACCCGCGGGGGACGGTATTCATGGTGGGGCCGGGCCCCCAGCGGC